>PIVW01000470.1 GCA_003353825.1 Chloroflexota bacterium | reverse complement strand
AAGCGTGCAGCACCTGCCAGATCTGGGCAACAAAACCTCTGCCCTGTCAGCGGTCAATCGCAATATAAACACGCACTACGCAACACGCACCATGCCAAATATCTAAGGAACATCCACAGAACTTCTAAACATCTTCTGAACATCTGCCTGTTAGAGTGCCTCCATAATCATCACTCGAGCCCACAATTATGCGGGCTCTCTCACATCGCCCCAAGTTGGAGGCAATAATGAAACGCAGTTCGAAATATCTGGTGATCATGCTCCTGGTAATTGCAGCTCTCAGTACTGCTGCAGCCGCCTACGCCGCACCGCCCGCTGACGGAGATCATCCAGGTGAACCCCGCCCGCCTTGCAGAGAATTAGATGGCAAAGTAACGGCCATCGGCGACAGCGGCATTACCATCGTCACACAAAAAGAGGATAGTATCGACATTGCGGTTAGCGAAGAAACCGCAATACTTCTCGATAGTGGTTATATATTGGAACGAGGCAGCCCGCAAGACATTGAAATTGGCGACAGCGTTGGCGGCGTCGGTACACGCGCCGATGATGGCAGTGTCGACGCCAAAATCATCGTTGTCAAGAGCGAAGGGCAATCGCTGCACGCATTCGAATCGGTTATTGACGTACGGCGTCATCGCCCTGATGTAGTCGTGGTTAAGGACAAACCGGGACGCGAAGAAGAAGAAGAAAGCGAAGAAGGCGAAGTAACGGCCATCGGCGACAGCGGCATTACCATCGTCACACAAAAAGAGGATAGTATCGACATTGCGGTTAGCGAAGAAACCGAAATACTTCTCTTGGCCACGCGGGAACAAGGCAGCCTGCAAGACATTGAAATTGGCGACAGCGTTGGCGGCGTCGGTACACGCGCCGATGATGGCAGTGTCGACGCCAAAATCATCGTTGTCTTGCCTGAAGGTGATATGCTCGGAGGCAAAGTGACTGCGGTTGGCGACAATGAAATTACGATGAAATTTCGGTTGACAAACGTGTATGAAAATCGCAAAGGCACGGCCCTGATCACGACCGACGACGATACTGTGATCCGTATCGGCAAAGAGATCAGCTGTATGGAGGACATCAGCGAAGGGCAATCGCCACCAGTGCTGGTGTTGCTGTACAAGTATCGATATTCGGTCGGCAGTATGGAGGACATCAGCGAAGGGCAATCGCTGCTCGCATTCGGAAAGTTGCAGGAAGATGGATCGCTCTCAGCTGATTTAGTCGAGGTTGAGGACAAACCGGAGCGGAAACCCCCACCACCGCGCGCTGATGATGCACCGCCTCCTCCCTATCCAAATTGTCAATAATCGTACCTTTCTGAAGTGACTTCATGTAAGAGTCTCGGTACTAATCTGGTCATCAAGGGTATCTTCTTAATAATCGGGGGCAAAGACCTGTCAAGTTTCTATGTTATGCTTGCTCTACAACGAATCGCTGCTGGTAGCAGGAAGTTTGCAGAGAGAAGCCCAGCGAAAACTTGACAGGTCTAGGTGAAATGCCGCTTATTCTTGAGAATATCCAACGAGGCTCTTACGTTTTTCACTTTCAAACTCATGCAGTTGCGCATCTAAATTCAGTTGGGAGTTCTAAGTGTGAGACCCAAACTGGCCCCGCTATCAGCAGTTTACTAGCGAAATGTAGATGCTGTGCTAAGGTTGGGCGTCAATCTATCCTGCTAGCTGCTATCTCTGGCAGCCACGTTATGTACATAACAAACAGATCACTTTCTCACGCGATTGTGATACACTTCTGATACACCTACCTTTTATCATGAGCCCGCATAGTATCCTCAAGGATGATGTCTAGTGATTTGATCATGCCAACCACGATTCTAGTTGTAGATGACACCCTCAATGTACGCATGTTACTGCGCGACCATCTGGCAGCAGAAGGATATAAGGTGGTCACCGCCAACAATGGTCGTGATGCCCTGATCGTGGCCAGACATGAAATGCCTGACCTGATCCTACTTGACATCATGATGCCTGAAATGGGAGGATATGAGTTCATACGCCACTATCGGCAAGAAAAATCGACGCCCATTATCCTGCTGACGGCCAAGATTGAGGAATCTGACAAAGTCGTTGGGCTCGAACTGGGCGCGGATGATTACCTCACCAAACCATTTGGTATGCGAGAACTCGTCGCGCGTATTCGAGCTGTGCTACGTCGTACCATTGCCGCACAAGTGACCCCGGATGTTTTGCGAGTAGCCGATATCGTATTAGAAACACACACGCGACAGGTCGTGGTTGGTGAGCGGGAAGTTCAATTGACGCCAACGGAGTTCGATCTATTGGCGATATTCATGTTGTCACCCGGTCAGGTTTTCACCAGGACCATTCTACTAGAGAAGCTTCAGGGAAACAGTTACGAAGGCGTTGAACGTACGGTTGATGTGCACATCCGCAATCTTCGCAGCAAAGTTGAGCCTGATGCTAGCAGTCCTCGTTATATCGAAACGGTATTTGGTGTCGGTTACCGCATGCCCTCGGACTGAGTGGTGCTACAAGTGGCGGCTCTTTGGTAGATTCTGTGCATCTGCTCAAATGAGATTGCCAAATCCCCGTTTCGTGCGGTAACAGCTGCCTAACTTCAGCAAAATTGGCGTGGATTTGGCAATCCGCCTCAAGTTGCACAGAAAATCCCGAAGAGCCCAAGTGGCTTTGGCGTCTGTAAACCTATGCGATCACTTACCCTCAAGCTGACCCTGGCCTTTCTTGCTGTGGCATTTACGGTCGCCGGTCTAGGCGCGTCCTTCACCAGATCTGTCCTGAATCGAGAATTCGGTCGTTTTGTGTTTGAGCAGGCACAAGAGGATTTCACGGATGATGTCACTGCCAATTACGAGACTTATGGCTCGTGGAGAATGGTTCAACAGCAGTTATTCCCCTTAGCTCCACCACCTACTCCGCCACCCGCCGACGACAATCCGCAACCTCCACAACCCCAACGTAGACAACGACCTCCTGATGCGCCCCCGCCCTTCATTTTGATCGATCAGAACCGTGTGGTCGTTGTCGCCGGTGGGCGGGTTTACCGGGTCGGCGAGCGTCTGCCTGCGCAAGTAATCGCAGAGGGAGCACCATTAGAGATCGATGGAGAGGTTGTGGCAACGCTATTGTATGCAGGTCAACCTCCGGCATTGACTGCCGATGAACAACGTTATTTGGAGCGTATCAATCTGGCCTTGCTTTATGCGGCGCTGGCGGCTGGGGTGATCGCCGTTGTACTCGGCATCATTCTGGCGCGTAGCCTGACCCGCCCTATTCTCGAATTGACATCTGCCAGTCGCACGTTGGCACAGGGCGAGTTCGGCCAGCAGGTTCAGGTGCGGTCTCATGATGAAATTGGGCAGTTGGCTGAAGCGTTTAACCAGATGAGCACAGATCTGGAAGACGCCACGCGTATGCGGCGTCAGATGACCGCTGACATCGCTCACGATTTGCGCACCCCGCTGACTGTATTGTCTGGTTATCTTGAATCGATGCGCGAAGGCTGGATTGAGCCGACACCGGCCAGGCTCGATCTTCTTTTCAATGAAGTACAACGGCTCAATCGCTTGGTAACCGATCTGCGAACGCTATCACTGGCAGATGCAGGTGAGCTGTCGTTGCACATGCAGCCGGTAATGCCCAAGTTATTGCTGGACCGAGTAGCAGAAATGTACCATCATCTGGCGGAGTTACAGGATATCGAGATTGTGGTGGAAGCCACTTCATCGCCAGCGATTCAGACGGATCCCGAACGAATGGTGCAGGTACTCGGCAACTTGGTCAGCAACGCTCTACGCTTCACCCCTGATGGCGGTATTATAAAGCTATGGGCTAAATCTGATGGCAAGGCCACACTTTTGGCTGTACAAGATAACGGTGCTGGCATTTCAGCGGACGCTCTGCCACATATCTTTGATCGTTTCTATCGTGCCGATAGCTCACGCAGCATCGAAGAAGGGGAATCGGGCCTGGGGCTGGCAATCGTCAAGTCGATTGTAGAAGCACATGGTGGATCGATTTCGGTGGAGAGTGA
This sequence comes from Chloroflexota bacterium, assembly GCA_003353825.1. Next base: position 466 of record PIVW01000470.1, on the reverse strand, counting down.
ACGGGGTGTGGGGGCGACATTTGTGATTTCGATTCCCGGTGCTTCGACCTGAGTGGCCGCCCTGGTGGCGAAGCTGTTGCGACCGGACTCTGGACAAGATCCAAATAAATAACCCAGGTCATTTATTTGGATCAGTGATCATCACCCTCCTGACCGTAATCACCAACACCCTACCGGCATGAGACGCCGCCATGATCGGCGAGTGCGAGAGCCAAGCCTGCCAATAACCAGATCGAGTGCTGCCATGTCTGTAATTGGACAACGCGAGATCTGTTAATATACGCTGGGAGAATGGAAATACATGACGCTGCTGGCGTATTATTTTGCACAACGTAGTTAGAAAAATCCGGCTCTTTGGGATTTCGCGTGGCGCACCCATATGTAGTGGTAGTATAATCAGGGAAAAGTTTTGGAGGTAATGCAATGTTGAACTTATCGGGTCTCAAATCACGTAACATGATTTCGA
>PIVW01001100.1 GCA_003353825.1 Chloroflexota bacterium | reverse complement strand
GGACAGGAAACATTGCACATCAGTTTGCACGGGGATTGACTGAGCTTGATGATGCCAGTTTGGTTGCCGTGGCCTCGCGTATGAAAGAGTCGGCTGACATGTTTGCTGAGGAGTTTGGTGTGAAGTACCGCCACCTTAGTGTGAAGCAACTGGCTGCCAATGAGCATGTCGATGTTGTCTATGTGGCAACACCGCATCCAATGCACAAAGACAACACCCTCGAATGCCTAAATGGTGGCAAGGCTGTACTTTGCGAGAAACCATTCTGCATAAACACCTCTGAAGCCACTGAGATGATCAAATGCGCCCGGGAAAATGGCCTGTTTCTGATGGAGGCCATGTGGACCCTTTGTTTTCCGGCTATGGTGAAGGTACGTGAAATCATTAACTCCGGTGAACTCGGTGATATCCGGCAGGTTCACGCCAACTTTAGTTTCCGCGGTGACTGGGATCCCGAGGGCATTACACTCAATCCGGCTTTTGGCGGTGGTGCTCTTCTCGATGTCGGTGTCTACCCTGTGGCACTGGCGCAGATGGTATATCAACAAGATCCTACGCGTATTAGTAGCTTGGCACACATTGGCGAGACGGGTGTTGATGAACAATCTTCCGTGACACTCGGATACGATAATGGTGCCTTGGCTGTATTAACATCGGCGATTCGTACGGAAACGCAGCAAGCGGCTGCCGTTTACGGAACGGAGGGATATATCAAGATACCTCACATGTTTTGGCAACCAGACCGCATTGTTGTGAAAACCTCGCAGGATCCAGAGAGGGAATTCAAGTTCGATCGTGTAGGCAACGGTTACAACTACGAGGCCGCGGAAGTGATGAGATGTATGCATCAGGGCTACCTCGAAAGCCCTCTTTTACCTTTGAACACCAGTGTCGCCATCATGAAAACCCTGGATACGATTCGTGCGCAGTGGGGACTGGTGTATCCTATGGAAGAACGGAAATAGCAATAAGGATCGTGCATGGCCCTAAACAACAACACTGCGAACCGTCACGACATCCTGGACTTTTCTGTAGGAGAACGAACATAGCTACTATTGTACTGTAAAACATTGACATAGTTTCACTGAAATGGCCCCACGCAAGAACC
>PIVW01000046.1 GCA_003353825.1 Chloroflexota bacterium | reverse complement strand
CAAGTAGCAGGTCGCAGGTACAACTTCGCTTGCAGACAAGGTTGAACTTGCCACTTGCAGCGTGCCACTTGCCACACACATCGACAAAAAACTGTCGATGATTTTGCGTAAGCGCCTAAATGCACCGTTAATTAAGTATTCTGTATTACAATACCTTCGCCAAAATTGAAGAAAGCTCTTTGTGGCAGACTCGTGACCAAATTCACCCCACAACAGGGCAAAGATCGAACAAAAATAGGGATGAATGCCTTGAAAACGATCAGTTTTTGACACTTTCTCTCCACCAAATTGTCTGTTTTGGTGCCGTAACGAAATTGGCGAAGGTATTAGTATTAGTCAGGCAGATGTTGACTGCTGGCGAACAGGATTAGGACGCAGATGAACGCGGAAAAAGCAGATTCCTTCCTCTTTGATCCGCGTCATCATCGTTTATCCGCGTCCCATTCACCTGTCCATCGTGTGATTGATCATTACAGTAGATTAAGTTTTCTGTCATTTCGTTCAGATATAATCCTATGCGGATACTCACAGTTATTTTTTGCCTGGCAGTTTTGTTGTCTCTCACCTTCGAAGGCTATCTGCTTCCATCAAATGACGCCAGGGTCCAACCGGTTCAGCAGAAAAGCACAGATGCAAATACGCCGCCCCTTCCCAACTATCAGGCACCATCAGCCATCGAACACATTGGCATAGATGGTGGCAAGCCAGGTTTCTACATAGAAACACCTAAGTCCGGGTTGCCGCCAGCCCCAACACCGTATTCAGCCATCGGCGCCTATCGCTTCTGGGCCTGGTCGGAATTGCAGGATGATGATGGCTCATACACCTTTGATGAGTTCGACAAGTGGTTGAACAATCAGCTCATTGCCGGTTACCAGGCTGTCGGTCTTCCCATTTATGCATACACCAACCGCTGGGCCTCGTGCAGCTTTGGCGATGCGATTTTTATCCCCAAATATGTGGAGCGAGGGCCTGACAATGTGGCGGGTACGGTAGACGATCCCCTTCTTATCGCCAGTTCCCTAGACACCCGCGACTGCGATGGGGATGGAGAGGATGATGTATGGTACCTGATTGATTACGACGATCCCGATTTCCTTGCACAGTATGAGAGTTTTATACGGGCGCTGGCCGACCATATTCTGAGCCACCCTCAAGCAGACAGGATAAAATGGATAGCCACCGGTTCGGGCAGAGATGGCGAGACTATCACCGTCGATAACGGTGATAAAGGGGATGTGGACCTGACATCAGAGCAGTGGATCGATACTGTCAATGCCATCACCAACTTCTATCTAGGTGCGTTTTCCGATAACGCAGGCAACCCCCTCATCCCGGTGCTTGTTCAGAATGCACCATTCCACCTACATTCATACGAGCGCAGGGATATAGGTGCGCACGCCGCCAACCAGGGAGCGGGTGTTTCCATAAACGCCATCACCGCCGATTTTGACAATACCGAATCCTGCGGACATAGCAGTCCCGATATCGATTGTGCTGGCATGTGGGATGCCACTCGCTTGTACAGCGACACCGTGCCCATCATGTTCGAGAGTTACGGTTACATGATGGGCACGGAAAACGAATTCTATTGGTCGATGGCTAGGGCATTGGACAGCCATGCAGATTACATCCGCTTATCCAGTTTCTGGGCCAGTCAAGATTTGCCTGCTAATCGCTCTATCGCCGAATGGGCCGCGAAGTATATGGGGACCGGTTTTCTGCCCCACGAATCCACACCCCCCAGTATTTGGTCTCAGGCCTGGGAACACCGACGCCCCTGTTTTTGGAACTATGCAGGGCCAGGCACTTGTAATTACTATCCGCCAGTTGGTAATTCTGAGTTCTACCTCCAGCAATTACACGGCGTACCTGGGGGTACAACGATAGCGGTCACTGATGACAGTCGGGTGACGGATATGGGCTGGTCGGGCGTGGCCGCTTTCCCGTGGCATACCAATGCCAGCCCCTACGACAGCAATTTGGCAAACGCCGGTTTGTTCAATCTTAACAACAGTGGCAGCCAGATACAGATCGAAGTTGATCCGGGCTGGTCGAGCCGCCATAGCGACCAAGCTTCTGGCAATTACGGGTTCTTCTATAACGCCGATGACCGTTATCTTTCACCCGTCTTCCCTCTGCACGGCATCAATCAAGTGATAATTTCCGCCACCTATCTTGATAGTGGTACTGACCGCTGGCAATTGATGTATGACGGCGGCGGCGGTGTCATGGCAGCCGAGGTCTATGCCATACAGGATTGGGATGTTATAATCGGTTTGGCAGTAGGTGGGGTCTTACCCAGTGTCGGTCTGCAAAATCCACGTCCCATTTACGTACAAAAACTCAATTCGGGCTGGTGGAAAACGGCAACTTTCCTGATCGAAGATGGCTACTTCGGCAACCGGCTGGCGGGCGGGGCTGATTTTTACATCGATTCCCGCAGTGATAGCGGCGCCAATAACGGAGATGAGTACATCCACCGCATAGATGTGCAAAGGCAGGATAAAGGGGTCGTAGAGAATCTCAGATTGTCGGCTGCGGGTTCCACGGCCACCCTTACCTGGGACCCAGCTCCTGGCGACACCGATCACTATGAAGTCTGGCGTAGCTCTGACCCTTACTTTGCTCCCGATGCCGGCGCCGAGCAGTTAGGTGATGACATCGTTGCCGCCGGGCCCTTCTATTATATTGACACAACGGCAGAAACCGGTTATTTCTACATGGTGCTTGCCGTCGAAGCAGGGGGTGGATATTCGCATTATCAATCCCGGGTTGGTAAATTCGACTTCGCATTCTCTTCGCCATAGTATGGGCAGTTTTTGCAGTGCACACACGTAGCGCCATGTCCACGAACGGTTGCACGGTGGGCGAAAGAACGGTAGCCGGCATCCTTAAGAAGGCCATTCATCCTTTTTTCTCGCGGTCCGGTTTCTTCAAGACGCCCCGTACGAATCCGCTGCTATACGGCGGCCCAGGCCGAGCAAAATCAATAAGATGCCCAGTACCACCATTAACACCGCGATGACATTGATCAGACCGGTATCTGTGAAATCGTCATAGGCAACGAGAAGACCAAACAGCAGAATGATGACGCTGCCTAGAAGAACACTCCAACGTACTCCTCCCTGATGACTACGGCCGGCGATTACGAGATAGACACCTAACAGTCCATACACAATCAATCCGAGCCATAAGAGGATGATGGCAAAATCACGTGCGTTTACGCCCACCAGCCAGATCACCAAGATGAAGGCGCCTACAGCCAGGCCGATGATGCCGCGCCACATCGCCACTTTCACGAAGCGTCCTTTGCCCTTATTCCTCAGGCTTTGATAAAATTGAATAGCGCCATTGATCACCAAAAATATCGACATGAGCAGCCCCAATATCGTAGTAGCTTGTATTGGGCTTACAATCATGTAGACGCCAATGATGAGAGCGATGATACCTTCCAGTAATACCAGCCACCAGGCAATACCTGTACGCCATGGCGCTGCCTGACTCGTCAGCGATTGATCTTTTTTAGCCATTTGTTCCTCCTCATAGAAGTTCATGTAATTCAGACCAGCGAAACACTTAGGCGCTTACACTAAATGATCGACAATTTTTTGTCGATGTTTTTGGCAAGTGGCACGTTGCAGTGGCAAGTTCAACTTTGTCTGCGAACTCGCACCTGCGACCTGGTACTTGCGACCTGCCACAATGGGGCCTGTTGTTTTCAGCGCAGTCTGGGAACAATCATCGTCTGGTCCCTACAATGCTGCAGGGATATTCTAGGCTATTTCGAAACGTTTGAAAAGGCGCATTTATCATTCCGAAGCGCCCGGAGCTATGTATGTTATGACTAACTCTAATCCACCAGTTCAGAGATTAAGACTATGCTACGGTAAGAAAGCTGATGCCCGCTACATCGGACACTTAGACGTCGCTCGTTTTTGGGAAAGGGTGTTTCGGCGCCTTGACTTGCCCATCGCCTATTCTCATGGCTTCAATCCTCAGGCTCGTATGCAATTTGCCTCTGCCTTGCCGCTCGGGATCGATGCGGAGAACGAACTTGTCGACGTGTGGCTGACCCAACGAGTATATCCAGCAGTCTGGCTCGACCGAATCGATGAAACCCTACCTTCCGGTTTCATCCTCAACAGCCTGACTGAAGTAGCGCTCAAGCTGCCGGCCATGCAGGCCAGTCTGCGCTTTGCCGACTACGAAGTCGATTTCTCGTCTAGCATCCGCCCGGATGAGTTATCGGCCCAGATATCAGCACTTATGGCCGAGCAAGAAATCATTCGCCCTCATCATAAAAAACAGGGTAAGACCTACGATCTTCGGCCCCTCATTTCTGACCTGCAGGTTTGCGTTTCGGAACAAGGCAGTCTACTCTACATGCGGCTACATAGCGGCCCGCAAGGCAATGGCCGTGCAGCCGAGGTGATAGCAGCCTTGGATGTAAGCGAACTCCGTTATCATATCGTGCGCACACAGCTGATTTTGGAGGAGCCTCTTCTCGAACCAGCCGCATGAGCGAAATACTTGCGACAGTTTAGCTGCGAATGAAATTGACAAAGGAACTCAACCGATAGTATACTTCTTGTTCGTGGGCCTCTTGGCCCACGTTTTGTGCGTAAGCTTTTTATCATTAACGCATTCGTTTACAATTCATCTCCCCTCAGCCGCTACGGCTCCCAAAGTCCCGCACTTGCGAGCGCCGTACGGAAAGGTAAGGTAATCCATGTACGCAGTAATACAAACCGGCGGTAAACAATACCGCGTGGAATCAGGCGAAACCCTCGATATCGAACTCCTCAAAGTCGGCGATGGCGAACAGGTAACATTTGACGACGTGTTGTTGGTCGGCGATGGTGGCGACGTTCAGGTCGGCAAGCCAGTGGTCGAAGGCGCTGCAGTCAACGCCACCGTGTTAGGCCGATCCAAAGGACCCAAGCTAATCATCTTCAAACACAGTGGGCGCAGCACTTACCGCAAAAAAACCGGCCATCGACAACATTACACCCGTCTGCGCATCGATAGCATCACAGTCTAGGCTGTATCCAATCAGCCTGGCAAAATACGCACACCCGAGAAATCAAGGAGAGTACCCAATGGCCCATAAAAAAGGTGGCGGTTCTAGCAGGAACGGTCGAGATAGCAATGCTCAACGCCTTGGCGTAAAGCGCTTTGACGGTGAGTTGGTCACATGTGGTTCCATCATCGTGCGCCAGCGCGGCACCCGTATCCATCCTGGCATCAACGTCGGTTTAGGTAAAGACCATACACTGTTTGCCACCATCGATGGATTTATCAAGTTTGAGCAGGTGGCCCGAGATAGGAAACGCGTAAGCGTGTACCCCGAGCGCGTGGTATAAAAACACAAATCGAATTGAGGTTAATAGCATGAAACAAGGGATTCACCCCACTTACTATCAGGAAGCGACAGTCGTTTGCTCCTGCGGAAATAGCTGGACGACCGGTTCTACCAGAGACGAGATCCACACCGATGTCTGCTCCGCTTGTCATCCCTTTTTTACCGGTGAGCAGCGTATTGTTGATACTGCCGGTCAGGTTGATCGATTTATGAAGCGCCTGCGCGGTAAAGATTCAATTCGCGCCAAGGTCAGGGCAGAAGCCGAGACTCGAGATGCTGAAAAAAGCGCCGTTCGCAAGGCCCGCGCACGCGGCGATGATCCGGCCACGGCAGTCGAAAAGGTCAAAGAAGTCGAGACCCAAGAATAGTTACTCCAAGCAATAACATTAAGGCAGGCGTCTTTTTAAAGATTCCTGCCTTTTCTTATGCTCAAGTCCGGAGAACCAACGATGCCCGATCGTTTTCTACGCCCTGGCAGTGGCTGGGTTGAAGTCATCTGTGGGTCCATGTTTAGTGGAAAAACCGAGGAATTGATTCGTCGCTTACGACGTGCCGTGATCGCCCGCCAACAAGTTCAACTCTTCAAGCCTGCCGTCGATGATCGCTTCGGCGTGGCGACGGTCGCCTCGCACGATGGTCTCAAATGGGAGGGCATCGTCGTCGAGCATGCCGCCCAGATTGTCGAACGACTGGAAACCGTCACAACTGTTGTAGCAATCGACGAAGTTCAGTTCTTTGACGAAGGCATCGTCGACATCTGCAATCGATTAGCCTTCCAGGGTTCGCGGGTAATCGTGGCGGGCTTGGATACTGATTTTCGAGGCGATCCCTTCGGGCCGATGCCTACCATGATCTCTCAAGCAGAGAGCATTGATAAATTGCACGCCATCTGCATGCGTTGCGGCGGAGAAGCTAGTCGCACCCAACGCCTGATCAACGGTAGTCCTGCTTTTTATGATGATCCCATCGTATTGATTGGCGCCAGCGAATCCTACGAGGCGCGCTGTCGTGGCTGTCATGAGGTGCCCAGGCGTTAGGCATTCTCCGTACAGTGGGATATGGGACGTCAGCCCAACTGCTCCAACAACACCTTAAGTTCAACCGACAGGGGGGCGTTTAAGTCCAGTTCAGTATCATCCTGAGGCCGCAGGAAACGTATCCTTTGGGCATGCAGAAAGTGACGCATTAGGTGAAAGGGGTCTCGTTTAGGGCCATACACGGTATCGCCCACCAGCGGATGGCCGAGTGACGCAAAATGAACACGTATCTGGTGGGTGCGCCCGGTCTCAGGGTGTACTTCGACCAGCGTATAATTGCCATAAAAACTGATTATCCCGTAATCGGTGATGGCGGCGCGTCCTTTGTTGGCTGGGACGACGGCCATGCGTTTGCGGTGCTTGGGATGGCGTCCGATGGCAGCGTCGATACGGCCCCGCTCAGGTTCGATCTGGCCGATGGCTAGGGCAATATAGCTCTTATGCACAGTTCTGTCCTTAAATTGGGTCTGAAGAAAACGGTGCGAACGGTCATTTTTAGCTACCAGAATAACCCCTGAAGTATCCTTATCCAAGCGGTGAACGATACCCGGGCGCTGTACTCCCCCCACACCCTCCAGACCAGGGCAGTGAAACAGGATAGCATTAACCAGGGTTCCCCGCTCATGGCCGGGTGCAGGGTGCACCACCAAACCCGCCGGTTTATTGACGGCGATGAGATCCTCGTCCTCGTACAAAATCTCAAGGGGGATATCTTCTGGTTCAATCGTCGCCGGCAGGATTGGAGGCCTGTCAATGCTGATCACATCAGAATCCCTTACCCGCGTACTCGCTTTGGCGGTTCGTCCATTGACCAATACGTTCCCATCAGCAATCCATCGCTGGATCTGCGTGCGCGAATGCTCCGTGAATTGGCCGGAGAGATAACGGTCCAGACGCTCGCCCGCGGTTTCTACAATCAATCGAGTGGGCATTGGGGAAAGAATTTGCCATTTTGCAGATCTGTTGCGTCAATCTTAATCCTTGGTTCTGTTCGCATCTTGTGACCAGATGTAAAAAAACGCCGAACCAGGCTGGCGCGGCGCGAGTGGTTGGATTCAGATGCAGTGATGATTTGGGTGTGTCCTAGACGAGTTATTGGCGTGCCCATGTGCTCCGTTCTTTTGCCAGATTGTAAATAAGATTTTCCCAGAAAGCCTTGGGCTGAGCAGGGAAGGGCATTAGGAGATAAACTATTAGTGAACGGTTAGTAATTAACTGTTAATGATGGGTGCAGCCGTATAGCGTTTGAGTGCTGAAAACAATGTTGGTATCACTGTGGTGTTGATATCGAGCAGTTCCATTAACAATTAATTATTGGTTATTCGTTATTAATTATTTGACTGATGTTTTTCCAGAAGTAGCCTTTGCGGGTTAGTCTGCTCCTAACCCGTTTAGGACACACCCTGATGATTTAAGTCTGATCCGGTAGGGGCTGGTCCAATGCTTGTTGGCGACGCTCGTCCAGAAAAAGGAGTACGACGAGCAGGAGTGTGCCCACAACGATGGCAGAATCTGCGACATTGAATGTAGCAAATTGGTAGACATCTGGTATCTGTAGGAGCACAAAATCGACGACACTACCATACAGAATTCGATCGATCAGATTACCGACAGCCCCACCTAACATCAATCCCAGGCTGATGCTCATGAGCCACGTTTGGTTCTCCTGCTTATAACTGAAGGCGAGGATCCCGACGCTGGCAATCGAGGCAACAACCATCATGACTGTGTTGGCATTCTGGAAAAGGCCGAAGGCAACGCCGGTGTTGCTGATATGAAACAGCTCCAGGTAGGGCGCCAGGGCCGGGATGATCGAATGAGTCTCGTAAAGTTGAAGATTGTCCAATATCCATTGTTTGGTCAGCCTGTCCAAAAAGAAGATGATGGCTGCAACAATCAGAACGATCAGGAGTGAACGCGCGCGGTTATTCAAGTGCGATATTCCTTGGAGTTATCATTATTGAGCCTGCCTTCTTCAAAGGCGCGTGGGCCAGGGGGAATTGTGCCAGAAACTTCTCTTTTGCGCTGGCAGGTCAAACAGAATCGTGCATCTGGCAATGCTTTGAGTCTTGCGAAGTCAATCGCTTCTCCACAGCCCTCACAATAGCCATAGTCACCTTCTGCCAGCTTGGCCAACGCCCGATCGACCCGATTGAGCCTATGCTGTGCCTGTCGGAGCAAAGCCTGATCGCTAGCCTGATCATACGCTGCCGTAGCATCGTCGGCAAGGTGATTGCCGGAGCCGATGTCTTTATATTCGAGAGTTTTCAAGTATTCAAGATCAGCCTCTAATTTAATTCTTTCTTCGTCCAGAAGATGGTGTAAACGAGCATCATCGCGAGTCATGTCCAGCCTCCATGAAGTGAGATTCAACACAAAGTTTCTTGCCCAAATGCGCGGCGCAAACTGTGGGGGGGCTGCGCCGCAGCGGATTGACTGGGGGAAATTGAGGTAATCCGCTCAGGGTAGGAATAATTCGTGCTGATACCCATATTGTAGCCAGGGTGGGCGATTTTGTAAAAGAGAGCGTTTGTCAGGAAATGGAAACCTGATCACGTTTGGGTGATAAGGAGCGACCCCGGAAATCCTCTTTCCGGGGTCGTGAGTGATCGAATGTTGTGTATTTTAACCGGCGGTAACGTTGGCTTCTGTCTGTGGTTGCACGATCATCCGGCCCAGCGGTGATCTTTCTGATTTCTGTTGGCAAGTAATACACAAGCGAGCGTCGGGTGCGGCCAGTAAGCGTTCGACATTGATGAACTCGCTGCAGCCTTCGCAGATGCCGTAATGGCCGCCTTCAAGTCTGCACAGGGCTTGTTTGACCTGGGAGAGCCTGCGCTGCGTGTTATGCCGCAAAGTCAACTGCGTAGCCTGGTCAAAGGCGATGCCTGAATCGTCGACCAGTGCGTTTCCGTAGCCAAGTTGAGACAGACGCCACGTCTCAAAATGATGAAGATCAGCCTCTAGCTGATGCAGTTGCTTTTGCAGACGCCGGTGAAGGGTGACAAAATGGTGAGGGATAATGTTCATCGAAAACCTCCTGGGTTTGGGAGCCGGACACTGGGGAGAACTATAGTCTGACCGAAACACCAACGGCTGAATGGCACAAGTTTAGGAGAACAAAGCATTTTTGGCTGGACGTAGAGCGTGCGTTTCTCGTACGGGTTCCCTACGGTGTGCGTACCGCGCCTTACAATATAAACGCCACAAACGTCGGTAAAAGGAGTGTCGGAACTGTACAGTTATGGGCGATCTTGATATAGTTGCCTCATGTCAGTATAAGTATTCCAGGATGTGGAGGTAGAGATGCGCGTAGTGATCCAACGAGTCAGCGAAGCGTCGGTTACAGTTGAAGACGAGGTAGTGGGCGCCATTGGGCCGGGGTATTTGCTATTGGTCGGTGTCACACATGAAGATGGCCGAGATCAGGCAGCATGGCTGGCCAACAAGGTGGCAGGGTTGCGCTTATTCGAGGACGATCAAGGGCTTACCAACCGCTCTCTCGCCGATGTCGATGGCGCCGTCCTGATCGTCTCACAGTTTACGCTCTATGCCGATGCCCGCAAAGGCCGCCGTCCCAGTTTCGGCCATGCCGCAGCCCCTGAACAGGCCGAGCCACTTATCGAGTACTTTTGCGAATGCTTGCGAATAGCCGGTGTAGCGGTCGAGACCGGCATATTCCGAGCCCATATGCAAGTTCGCTTGGTCAACGATGGGCCGGTTACGTTGATTCTGGAGAAATGAACTGTAGATGACCCAAGCAATCTGATTGCACAAGGAGCACACCTATGAAATATCTGAGAGATCTGATTGGCGGCGCGCAGCCGCCGCTCCCATCCAGCGACTCAACCCCCGCTCTCGCTTCCGAACTGATCGAAGTAGAACAAATGGCCGATGAAATCTTCGACTATCTGCTCAGTGATCGACTTTTTTGGCAGATCGTGGTGGAGACGCCCACCGGAAGGCGCCGCCCCAAAATGACCTTGGGCAGCTTGTATGAACGGCTCACACACCTGGACTCGGCAGAAGCACTGGGACCGAATGATCGCCAGCGCTTGACACTCGCACAGGATGCGTGGGAAACTAGCAGACGCCGGTATTCCGATCTCTTTACGGAAAAACTCAAGCGAGAACTGGATAGCTATCTCAAAAGCTGGACGTACTTTCTCGGCCAGCACAACAATGATGCCGAACGCTGGAAAGAGGATTACGAGGTGGAATTGCGCAATCGCCGCCGTGTCGAAGTGCTGATCCAGTTACTGGGTGCTGATGCACCTTCCGGCCTAATGGATGATCTGGCAGCATTGGATTCGGAAAACAATGATTGACAAAGATCCATGTTATGAGGAGGTGCAAAGTGATTGACATAAAAAGTGAATTCGGCCGGCGTGTCACGCGTCGCCTACGGGACGATCGAATTATCTGGCTGACGACGGTCAGCCGTGAGGGTACGCCACAACCTCGGCCGGTGTGGTTTCTGTGGAATGGTGAATCTTTTCTGATTTATAGTCGCCCGAACACCGCGAAATTTCGGCATATTCAACACAACCCCAGCGTTGCCCTGAATCTTGACGGAGACGGATTGGGAGGAGACATCGTTGTGTTTACAGGGCAAGCGGAGATCGAAACCTCGGCTTCAGGCGCTGATCATGATTCCGAGTACATTCAGAAATACACGACCGGTTTAGAACGAATCGGCATGACGGCGGAGCAATTTGCGGCATCTTATTCGGTCGCCCTGCGCGTCATTCCCAAACATTTGCGTGGACACTGAGCAACGCCGCACACCATGGTGAATCAGCAACTCGGTGTTGTAGTTATTGGCGCTGGTGCTGTAGTCATGTTGTTTGGGCTCTTGAATCAAGCTAACTATGGCTAAACATCTCGTTCTTGTTGCCGGCAATATCGGCACGGGCAAAACCTCTATCACAGAACGCATCAGCACTCGACTGGGATGGCAGTCAAGCTATGAATCGGTTGCGGACAATCCCTATCTGGCAGATTTTTATGATGATATGCGTACCTGGTCATTTCATCTACACGTGTTTTTTCTCGGCCACCGCGCTCAACAGCACCATACCCTGGCTCGGCATCCCCAATCGGCCATCGCTGATCGAAGCATTTATGAGGATGCCCACATCTTTGCCCGTAGCTTGCGGCACTTGGGCAACCTAAACGGACGTGATTATCTTGCCTATCAGCGCTTGTACAATCTTGTCGTACAAGGTTTACCCCGGCCAGATCTCCTGATTTACCTCAGGGCGCCTGTACCCGTACTATTGGATCGGATCTCGCGCCGTGGCCGAGATATCGAAGCGAGCATCTCGGCCGATTATCTAACGCTTCTGGAATCCTATTATGACGAATGGCTGGCGACTTTCGATCTCTGCCCCGTACTAACGATACATTCGGAAAACCTCGATTTTGTAAACAAACCCCAACATCTCGATATCGTGATCCAGCGGATCCAGGACAGGTTGTCTGGGCGCGAAGACATGGTCTTTTGATGGATATCATACTACACCGCGCGTTCAGAGAAATGATCACCTTGTGATATAATGGCTCTGGATTATTGACCATGACGACCGAGCGCAGCAACGAAGATTGGCTGAACGATCTGAACGCAGACGGAATGCAGCGCGATGCCGCCATCCAGGATCTCTTGACCTGGTTGGAGCGCCGCCTCTTTTTCTATTTGCGTGACCGTAGCGATCTCAATCGCTTGAATGAAGATGAGATTCAACAGATGGCGGCGGATTTCGCCCAGGAAAGTGTTCTGATCATCTTGAAGAAGTCAGATCAGTTTCAGGGGCGGAGTAAGTTTACGACTTGGGCCGCCAAAATAGCCGTACACCAGGCTTTGGGGGAATTACGCCGCGCCCGCTGGCGCGATGTATCGCTTGATGAACTCACTGCCGATGGCAGCTTTGAACCCCAATTTCTATCCAATGATCAAACTACGCCCGAAGTTAAAACCTTACGAAATTCGGTTATGAGTGCAGTCATGGAGGTTATGGAACAGGAGCTGAGTGAGCGCCAGCGTCAGGCGCTTACTGCCAGATTGGTCGTTGGCATCCCTATTGACACCCTGGCCGAGCAGATGAATACTAATCCAAACGCTCTTTACAAATTGATCCACGATGCCCGGAAACGTCTTAAGGTTCGTATGATCGAGCGAGGCATCAGCCCAGAAGATGTCCTTGCAAGCTTTGACTGACGATCACCTGCATTTGGATTCCTTTAATCTTTCTGTAAGAACCAAGCTAACCAGTGCATCAGATATTCGATGAACGGCAACGACATGGCTTCGAACGGCAACGGCTCCCTTTTTAAGAAGATGCTTCGCATGCTGGCGCTCACTGAAGAGCGTGAGTTAACATGTGAGGAAGCCTTCGAATTGTTTGACTATTACGCCGAATTCGAGCAATCGGGTGCCAATATGCGCGGGCTCATGCCCACAGTCATGCAACACCTGCGCATCTGTCCTGAATGCGCGGAAGAATATCAGGCACTGCGGGAGATAATGGAAACTACAGTATCAGGCAGATAGTTTGCAGATGGATGTGGACGAAAGGGTTGCGTTTTGTGGGGTGACATTCCGGCAGAGTTATATTGAGCCGTCGGTGTCGTAGCGCACGTCAGTTCGATCAAGCTCTGTTAGCAATACTGTATGGCGACCCGGCGTGATATATTCTACGAAAGTGGTCGATTCTGTTTCAAGGATCAACTGAAAACTATGGACTGCTTCAACTAAAACCATTCGACCTCCACCAGTAGCACTGTCCAACCACACCGTACCCCAACCGATATCATACTTTTTTAACAGGTCTTGTTCATTTACCTGCCAGGTAACAGTGCGTTGTCGTTCACGGATTAGAGGTTACATTTTGTAAATCCAGAAGAGATAAGATATAGGATGTCGATCTGATTATAAACCAGGTATCAGTAGCTATGTATGCCGGAACGTTCCGTCAAAGTAAACTGCCTACAAATCGGCATAAGTAAAGCGACAGTTTGTAGTAAACGCTTTAGCGCTTTCGCACAGTGGCGGCGGCGATCAATCGCCTACCACGAATCGCACAACTACTCGCCCCTCGATGTACTGAATACGCAAACCACCAGCTGTCCCGTTATTCTGGTGTAGCTGGATTACAGCATTCAAACCACCTGGCGTGGACTTTGGATCGACTGAGACTGGTTACAAATACACAGATACATTAACTCGATAGGATATGTGAATCCATGGAACTGAAAGGAAAGACCGCCCTCGTGACCGGGGGATCACAGCGCATTGGCCGGGCACTGGTCCTGGCCCTTGCCAGGGCAGGATGTAACCTCATTCTGCATTATAACCGTTCGGCAGAAGCTGCGCAGGAAACGGCCGCCGAGGCCGAGGCTTTCGGTGTGCGCGTCCTGCTCAAGCAAGCCGATCTCAGTGACGCGGAAGGCGCCGCTGCGCTGGTGGATGTCTCGGACGTGAATCTGTCCCCTGTGCAAGTATTGGTCAATAGTGCAGCGGTTTTTTCCAAAGATTCTCTGCTCGATATGACACTGGACGAGTGGAGCAAGACCTTTCGAGTGAACCTCCGGGCGCCGGTGTTGTTGACTCAGGCATTTGCCAAGGCCCTACCCTCTGATTTGAGTGGCGCAGTGATCAATATGACCGATTGGCGCACGGCTCGACCCTATCCCGATCACTTCAGTTACTCGATTGCCAAGGGCGCGCTCGATACCTTTACAAAAACTGCTGCGATCTCCCTGGCGCCACAGATTCGTGTAAACGCTATTGCCCTCGGCGCTATGCTGCCACCACCCGGCCAGGATCAAGCTTATCTCGACGTTCTCGCTTCGACCCTGCCTTTGCAGCGGCCGGGCGGAGTTCAGGTGATCGCAGATGCCTTGCTCTATGTGCTGAGAAATGATTTTGTCACCGGTGAGATCATCCGCCTTAACGGTGGAGCGCACCTTCAGCATCCCTAACCGTGAACTATAGATTTCGAACAACCGGGAAGGTCGTGTCTCGATATTCGCTATCTGTCTGCGAGGATATCATCCAATACTGCTTCGGGATTTTGTAGAAGTGTCCTCGCGTCTACATGGACTGTCTCTTCCTCTGAAAATGCAGGGGCGGCTTCGTCCAAATCTTCCCAACTGGGTTCGTCGATATAAAGTGTGAGCCGGCCCTGCGGCCCGAGCAGTGCCAGATCCGCCTCGGGCCGGATGCCCATGTTGACAGGATACCAGCACTCGACTGCCAGTCCACGTTCGTATATGGCTTGATACAGACGCTGTCTGGCTGCCTCTCGTAACCAGAGATCCCCCACATCCTTTGCTTCCAGGAGCCGCTCTAATGTTGTGTAGATGAAGGTGAGGCGGGGATGCTTGGAATTAGTGATCGGTTGTTCTAATTGTATCAGATCACCTAGTTCGAGCTTGAAGTACTGTTCGTGGGCACGGGGGTGATCGGGTTGGTCTGGCAGCAGTTCTGCCCGGGTAAGTAGATGATAACGGAGGATGGGCGCATAAAAATTGATGCGTTTCCCGCTGGCGCCGAACTTCCCGGTCTGATAGAGCGCCAAATATTCTGCGGCAATCTGGCGCGGCGCCCGCTTCACCGGGATACGATACCATTGTTCTTCGAGGACGCGCCTGAAATCGGCCAGGCTATTGATGACAGCCACAAGAACAGGCGTCCAGATGTCGGTGGGGTCGGATCTTCGATAAGTGAGTTGGTTAGAGACAAGTTTCATTGATTTACTCCGGCAGTCTAACGGTGAGCGTTAGTGGCAGGTGGGAGGGACGAGACTCGCCGTCGAAACGGAAATAAGCCAAAAGCGAAGAAAACTGTTTGAAAACGCGGCGCGTACCCACCTGTCCACTGCACGCTGTGTTAGCCAGCCGCTTTGTCCTTTTGTAGTTCCTTGCTCATTTTCCGACTAAAAGTTTGATAACCGAGTCTTTCATAAAAAGAGATGGCAGCCTTGTTAAATTCATAAACGTGCAACTCGACGGATGTCGCACCTTCTGCGATTGCCCACTCTTGCATTTTGTCCATAAGTATTCTTCCTGTTCCGTGATTCTGGAATCCTGATTGTACAACAATGCAATCAACAATTGCATAACGTCGAGGGAAAAAAACAGGCATGGTAGGTGTATCCCTGACAATTGCGTGGACAAACCCAACCAGGTCCTCGCCTACTTCTGCAGCCAACAAGGCAACGTTCTCATCAGCGATAAGCCCCGAATAGTAATCTTTTTCTCGAGCCGTCCCGTTTGGCTTTTGGAAAATGTGAGGGAGATTCTCGCGATGCAAAGCGTCTATTTCATTGAATAGTTCGCACAAGGAGTTGTAATCGTCGGTAGTTGCTTTACGAACGCTTATTTCCATAATTTGTTTCTTTTACTATAGTAGTCAATGGTTGCTTGGAATGCGGAAAATGCCCGTTTTGAAGCATTTGGCCTCAAGGTTGTGTCGATTCATGCAATTGACTAAGTTGCCCGGCGTATGTGACGGGAGGCTTCTTGTATCTTCTCAATACTCCGGGGCACTCGCCGAATGAATTCGGGCTCTGAGGGCGTACCGCCGAACGTCCACCTTCGTTGACGGGTTAGGTCCCCCAAGTTATTGAGAAGATACGGCTTCTTGTTCAACTAACTTATGACCACTACAATTTGTTTCTTTTACCTTCTAAAAACATGTCATTTGCAAGTGGCTGGCTAACTGTGTGTGGTTGGCATGAGATCACTCGATGTGCCAGGTATCACAAAGATGGGGAGCATATTGTCGCACATGCTTACGAAGCTGCAACAACGCCAGATCTTTTGCCTTCGCTTCCAACATCATATCGAAATCGCGCATACGGGGTAGCGAACGCAAGAAGTCGATGATTACAAATGGGTTGACATAATGACTGTGACGGTTGAGACGAGGAGGGTGGGGTTCGCCTCGACGGTCGCGTACCATCTCGGTTGCTGGAGTTGAGATGTGTATTTTGGGGATTTGGTTGGGAGGCCAGGTGGCCAAACAGGCTGCCAGCGCTTGCGGAGGAGGAATGTTGGTAGGGTTGAGTATTGTGTGGTGGAGCAAGTCAAACACCAGGCGGACCCCGACCTGTTGGTGCAGCCACAAACAGTCTGCTACCCCGAAGCGGCGGTCGTCATGTTCCAGCGCAATTCGTTTTTGCGTGTTCCCTGGTAAGCTGCTAAATGCCTCGGCAAATGTAGCGAGTGCCAGATCATGGTTTTGATAGAGTCCGCCGACATGGACGACGATCATGGCCTCTGCATTCAACTGCATGGCATCCAGCATCTGCGCCAGAGTCGTAAGTTCCTCGGTGGCACGTTTCCTCTGAAAGGCATTGGGCGAATTGAGGACGACATGAGCGCCGGCGTGGAAGCTCAGGCGCAGGCCCTGTTCTCGCGCCAACGTACCGATAGCGGCCAATTCTGTTTCGCACTCTTCGATTTGGCGATGAAATTGTGTGAAGGAAGGATGGGTGAGATAAGGAGCTAGATCGGAGCTGAGCCTGTACATGCGGATGGATTGGCTTTCAAGATACAAGAATACATCTCGCAAATAGGCCAAACTGACTGAAAGATGAGGATCGTTTTGCCAGCGGCGGCTGTCGTGACTACGTAAGCCAGGTCGGCCAACCACCTTGACTGAAAAACCAAGGCGCATGGTGTCGAGGAATATTGAGAGAGATTGCGACTACCACCCGGGACGAGCGGGACGAGTAAACAAAGAGGTTGTGCAGCTATTTACTCAATACTACGAATAACTTGAATATCACCACGTAGCCATTCGTTGACTAACTCTTGAACATCTTTATTATTCTGATCGGCTAGATTTCGCACGAATCTATCTACATCTGGTTCTAGATAGATGGGTAGGTTCAACACAAGATTTTCATGATAGAACTTACCTCGTTCTCCTGTTGAAAAATCATATTCTGATTTCATCTGTTATGATCCAAAGCTTTCCAACTGTGTTTTAAGCTCTGCTGGTGTTGTTACAGGTAGCTTGCAAGCGAAGTTGTGGCACACGTAGGCTGCGGCCTTGCCGCCAACCAGGGTACGATCTCGCAGCAAGGGGATGTATTGGACAGTCTCGCTATCACCCGGGGGTGTGCCGGTGACGATGGTGTCGGGTAGCCAGCCCTCGTAAACTGTCTGCCGCAGGGCAAGGGTGCTGGGGTCGTCCATCTCACCAATGATCACGATCTCGCGTGAAGGACGCAGATAGAAATCCAGGGCGGAAAGCAGATGGCCAAAGCCACTGGGCTGTGTGGCCATGGGCTGCCGCATGAAACCGAATATCTCAAGGGCCCGTTCGGCATACGCCTGCTTATCCAGGAGCCGACCCAAGCGCATGGCTGCCGTGGCGTAGGCGCTGTTGCCACTGGGTTCGGCATTATCCAGAAACTCTTTGCGCCGCACGATCAGTTGTTCATGATCATCACTGGTTTGGAAGGCTGCGCCGGTCTCATCATCCCAGAAGTGGATGTCGACAACCGACATAAGCTTTTCAGCTTCGCACAGCCAGCGGACGTCTAATGTGGCCTGATAGAGTGATACCATACCTTCTGCGACGTCGCTGTAGTCTTCGAGATAACCATTGAGCGTGGCTTGTCCATCCTTCCAGGAACGATTCAGCCGCCCCCGTTCATTCCTCATCTCTTGCTGGATAAATTCGGCGTTAAGTACCGCCGCCTCAAGGTAGTCCTGCCGCTGCAGTGCTGCCCCTGCCTCGGCCATCGCTCGCATCATCAGCCCATTCCAGGCCGACAGTACCTTTTCGTCGCGTCCCGGTTTGACACGCTGTTCGCGTACGCTGAAAAGGCTCGCTTTTCCCTGATTCAGAATCGCCTGTAGCGCCGCAGGTATCATGCCTGCTTCGGATGCAAACGTGTCTACATCCTTCCCGATGTGTAAAATACTGTTACCTTCGAAATTGCCAGATTCTGTAACATCGAAAAAGCGACAGAAAAGAGCGCCCTCTTCTTGACCTAAAACTGCTTTTACTTCAGCAGGCTGCCAAACGAAGAACTTTCCCTCGACCCCTTCACTATCTGCGTCCTGCGTGCTGTAAAACCCACCCTGGGGATGTGTCATCTCGCGCAAGATGTAATCCAGCGTCTCTTCGACGATATTCTTATAAAATGTATCGCCTGTGATTTGCCAGGTATATAGATAGACCCTGGCCAAAAGGGCATTGTCGTATAACATCTTTTCGAAATGGGGCGCCAGCCACTGGGCATCGGTGCTGTAGCGATGGAAACCACCCCCCAGTTGGTCATACAAGCCGCCGTTGGCCATGACACGCAGCGTATGGGTGACCATGGCCAGGGGCGCCCGATTGCCAGTTCGCACATGCTGCCGCAGGAGGAACTCCAGAGTCATTGCCTGCGGGAATTTCGGCTGAGACCCGAAACCGCCATTGGCGTCGTCATAATGTTGGTAGAGCGTGGCGAAGGCAGCGTCGAGAATATCGCTTGTCAGAGATCCAGAATCAGGCAGGAGTTGGCTGCTGCGGCCCAGACTATCGGTGATCTGGGCAGCAGATTCATCCACTTTGTCCCGGCGCTTTCCCCAGGCGTCGATGATGCTGTCAAGTAAGCGTCGGAATGAAGGCATGCCATAGCGATCAACCGGGGGGAAGTAAGTGCCGCCGTAAAAGGGGCGCCCACCCGGTGTAAGAAATACGGACATCGGCCAGCCACCCTGCCCGGTCAAGGCCACGACGGCATCCATATAGATGGCATCGATATCTGGCCGTTCTTCCCGGTCCACCTTGATGTTGATGAAGTTATCATTCAGGATCGCCGCGGTTTCAGTATCTTCAAAAGACTCGTGTGCCATAACGTGACACCAATGGCAGGCAGCGTAGCCGACACTTAGGAATATCGGTTTGTCTTCATTTTGGGCGCGCGCCAACGCCTCCGGCCCCCATTCATACCGGTCGACGGGATTTTCGGCATGTTGCTGTAAATAAGGTGAGGTGGCTTGCTTCAGGCGGTTGGTCATTTTGGTCTTTTAGTCGCGTG
The DNA here is from genome assembly GCA_003353825.1 of Chloroflexota bacterium. Next base: position 109 of record PIVW01000046.1, on the reverse strand, counting down.
GTCGCGTGGTCGCGTAGTCGTGTGGTCTATTGGTCGCGTAGTCGTGTGGTCTATTGGTCGCGTAGTCGTGTGGTCTATTGGTCGCGTAGTCGTGTGGTCTATTGGTCGC
>PIVW01000469.1 GCA_003353825.1 Chloroflexota bacterium | reverse complement strand
AACAGAACGCATTGACTTGATTTCAGCCACTCGAACTCTGGAAATGCTTTGTTAAAGTGAGTCTTGCCTCCCAGGAATTTGAAGCAAGAAAAATATGACCTCAAAACGGGAATTGCTGCCACGAGTAGTAGCAGTGCTCCCCCCCGCGATGATGAGAATCCAGGGGTTGATGGGAAATGAACGGTTATCATTCTTGTCTGAAGTCATGTTGTCAGGTATTTGGGGTGAGTGTGGTGTCGAGCCCCGTTTCTTGGGCAAAAATTAGCGAACTTTGGATAGTGGCAAGACAATCGGGGCGGGGGGGGCTTATGTTGATAGCTCTAGTTTAGCATTCTACTGTTACTTGGTCTATGTGAGCGCACGGATAGGGTACGTTTCAGATTTGGGGCAACGAACTGAGCGAATGAGAATTCGCTTGCTCGGTCTACGAAGGCCCCTCTGGGCCCATGAGGTCAGCGCCTGAGGGGCTTTGTATGTTGAAGCGGGATTTTCAATCCCTGCTTGAGGCTGCATACACATGGTTACTTCGTTAGTTGTTCAGGCGGAGGACAGGCTTCTGCGGCCGCATCAATCGTGGCTGTGGAGACAGGCTGCAACTCGTGTGCAAAATAGCGTCGCTGGAAGAACAAGGCGACATTCACCATAAGGATCATGACTGGTACTTCGATCAGGGGGCCGATCACGGCGGCGAAGGCCACACCCGAGCCAATGCCGAATACCGCCACTGCCACAGCGATGGCCAACTCGAAATTGTTGCTGGCCGCGGTGAAAGCCAACGTTGTAGTTTTGGAGTAATCGGCGCCGATTCGCTTTCCCATCCAGAAACTCACCAGGAACATGATCACAAAATAGATGGTGAGAGGAATGGCAATAAGCACGACATCTTGCGGTATCTGCACGATTAATTCCCCTTTGAGGCTGAACATCACCAAGATGGTGAATAGCAACGCCACCAAGGTGATGGGGCTGATGCGGGGGATGAAAATGGTCTCGTACCACTGCCGATCTTTGACCCGTAGCAGAATGAAACGGGTGAGAAAACCGGCGATCATGGGAATACCGAGGAAGATGAAGACGGTTTTGGCCAGTTCGCCGACACTGATATCAACCGTCACACCGGATCCCCGCAGACCAAAAACATCGGGCAGCAAGGTGATAAACAGGTAGGCATAGACGCTGTAAAAGAGCACCTGGAAGACGCTATTGAAAGCCACCAGACCGGCCGCGTACTCGGTGTCGCCAGAGGCCAGTTCGTTCCAGACGATGACCATGGCAATGCAACGAGCCAGCCCGATGAGGATGAGGCCAACCATATACTGCGGGTAATTGTGAAGAAACAGAATCGCCAGGATAAACATGAGGATGGGGCCGACGATCCAGTTTTGAACGAGCGAGAGCCCTAATACCCTGGTGTTGCGGAACACTTCTGGCAGGCGCTCGTACTTTACCTTGGCAAAGGGTGGGTACATCATCAAGATCAAGCCGATGGCGATGGGGATGTTGGTGGTTCCGACCTGGAAGCGATTTATGAAGGGCTCGACACCGGGAATGAGGTAGCCGAGAGCAACGCCAATGGCCATGGCCAGGAATATCCACAGCGTCAGATAACGGTCCAGGGTGGAAAGATTTTTTTTTGGTTTGCGTTCCTGGGGCACGGCTGTTGATAATTGTGTCATGATCTACCTCTGATTTCTTCTGTCGCTATCTCCAGCGCAATGGGCTGGGGCGCAGTGGCACATTGGGGGCAAGAGCTACCCTTGACGATTTGATGACCGCTCAAGTTCGGATCATCGTAAGTTGAGGAATCAAGAATAAGGTCGAGCCAGACCAGCAGTTCGGGATCAGTGAGGCGTGGGTCATTAGCTCGATGTGATTTGCTTTTACAACATAGTGGGATGTGTTCATGTGGCCGTTCTAGGAAATGTTGTGCATATATAGTTTCGCGCTGTCGCGCTCAGAAAACCATGATTTATATCATATCGCTCGCTGACGAAGTGTGTGATAGAGGTGAGACACTGCCACCACATTGACGCTCTGTACAACGACTTTCATTTTGGAAAGGCAGCAATACCAAATTTGGCTGCACAGTCTCCCAGGGTGAGCAATTCCTTAAAGAGCGGCCGCTCACCGGCCCTTTATCTGCCAAGAAAGAGTCGATCAGGCCTGCTTGTGTGGTTGGAATTCCTCACCTTGTTTCAGCGGCATATTCATATTCATATTCATATTTGGATTCATATTTGGATTGCTGTTGTAAAGGTGGTTGTCTTGCCAGATAGCTGTAAGGAATGCCTCACCCTTACGATATAAGAAAAGCTTATTGTTAATCTTCGGTTAATGTGATATAGATCATAAGTCCCAGCCCCAATCCCTAACTTACAGCCTCACCTCAAGCTAATTGAACGCCCCCGATGCCATCATCGGGGGCGTTCTTTGTCTCCTCGTATGATCTTTAGACAGCAACCTGATCTAGAGTCATGATGGAAATCGCTTCGCCATTTAGGTTATGAGTTGCATCTTTCCAATATGCCACGCTGCGTTTGACCGTCTCGAAGCCCACACGCTCGTAAACACCAAGGGCGCCGGTGGGACTCTGCGCATCGACACCTAGCGTGGCATACTCTACTCCCATCGCCTTGAAGGCATGCATAGAGTGGTTAAGCAAAGCGTTGGCGAATCCGCGCTTGCGCCAGTTGCGGCGTACGCCCAGAATGCCAATCCAGGCCTCATCGATGTTATGGCGTTCATTTTCCTCTGGGCTGTAGTAATTGATCGAGAGTCCGGCAACCTCCTCGCCATCAAGAATAACAAAGGAGTGATCAGGCATAAAACTGTCGCGGCTGATTTCCTGGTTGTCCCAGACCTCTTTAGTAGTGGGCGAATAGCCCCAGTGATCTTGAAAGGACTCGTCAAAGGCTTCGAAAGTGCGTTGGTCGAGATCAGGGCGCCAAGATGTTATTTCGATGCCTTTGGGCAGGACTACCTCAGCGATGGGCCGACTTAGGTCACGGCGCATTGTGAAGAAGTGACGGATGATGCTAAAGCCATGCCGAGCGACTAGATCACGCCGGTACTGTTCGAAGTCCATGCAGCCGACACGGAGGATATGCGGTCTGTCACGGGGACGTTCGGCCAGGATCTGGCGCCCGCGTGCTTCCGCCCAATTGAGCATGAAATCGCCCAGCCCGGTGTCACGATGTTCTGGATGGATATCTATCCAGAGATAAGCCAGGTATTCTTCCCCCGGTTCGGGGGGTGCAATGATCCAGGTGTTGGCTGCCACGAGACCGTCAGGCGTGAGCGCGATCAGGGTATCTGTCTCGACCCTGACATCAGGGTCGTCGAACTCTTTTTCCATGTCGGAAAGAGTCCCTGCCCATTGGCGTCCATCGTGCGCATCGATATCGAGCAAGAATTGAAAGATGGCCGGGGCGTCCTCTTTGCGTGCAGGCCGCCAGATGTATTCGGGACAAGTAGTGGGTTGGGGAAAGCTATAGGCGCTAAACATGAGATTATCCGATTGTGAAGGTGTGTGTTGTGTCAGGTATCGACGATAGGGCGAACATGATGGTGGATGATTGCTTGGCGTCATCGATGATGTTGGGTATCAACCGATGACCCAGGGAGCCCCACCAAAGGCTGGGAACAGGGTATCGAGCAGTACCTCTGCCTTATTACTAGCCCGGGCATCGGCATGTTCTTGCTTGAGTTCGGCACAACGGCGGCGACCGCAGAGCAGGTGCAAGAAGGTCAGATCAGGGAAGCGCGCATCACCTTTGAACCACTCTTCTGGTGACCAGGCTTCGATTGCTGTGATCCTGCCCTTTTCGAAGGTCATTTGGATGCCGTTGCGGTAGTTGTGCCATTTCAGATCGCCGCTATATCCGGCGGCCACACCATCGACAAGATGTCTTTCCAGTGCTGGCCTCACATGGTTGAGAAAGGCCACCAGATCGGGCACTCGAACATACCAGGCATAACGTTCGATAGCATGAAATCCTCTTTTCCAGGCATTGTACAGAGGGTGATCCGGTCCCATCCGCATCTGAAGGGTCTTCATCCGTGCATTTTTGTCAGCAGGATTGGGCGTGGCTTCACCCACTTGCCAGAGACCGTGCAGAAGCGTCGGTACAAACTGGAGGAATCCCAGGCCTGGTTTTAGCTCAACCTGTGTGATGGAAAGCGCATTATGCCAGCGCCAGGGGTGGTGTTGAACATACCCCAGGCGTTTCCCTTTTTTGGTTTCGAGGATCTGCCAGCGTCGCCGGCCCAACTCATATTCAGAGAAGCCATCGAACTCATACCGCCAGAGATCATCTGAGAGCACGACCGAATAGGGGTAGCGCTCGCTGGAATACTGGTAGAGATCACGAATAAAGGGAAGGTCTGCCAAGGTGGCCGGGCGCAGTTGATGCGGGTCGTTTTCGGCGTCATAACTTGGGCGGTCTCTGTGGTAGACATAGCAACACGAATCCAAATACATGGCCATCACGGAGCCAAACAGGCGGAA
>PIVW01000468.1 GCA_003353825.1 Chloroflexota bacterium | reverse complement strand
GCATAGTAGGCCTTCTTTGTATAGATGATGTCTACTAGCGTGGCCGCTTTTGGCTCTTTTGTCAAGGTGCTGTATTGTTTTGGCCCATTATCGCTGTGTTCTAATGTGCCATTGTCAAAGTATAGTTATTTTTGATAGTACGTTAACTTAAACGATAGCATTTTGCAAAGTTGCATATGAGGAATAAGGTCATATGAGCCTGGATTGCTATCTGTCGTGTAGGTATCGTCTGCCATCCTATACCTGGGACTTCAATGATAGAAACTTGTAACATGTGTGTGCGAATGAGAACGCCTTTTGACAGCGGCATTTCGAAGATGTATAGTCAGAGGCTCCATATGTCGCTGAGGACAAAGCGTCGTTGTTTTCACAAACGAATTCATTGCAGTCGAGCCGATGAGGTGATGTTATCATGCATGCTCCGACCCCTGGACTCCCCACGTTCAATTATCTTAAACCGACATCACTTACTGAAGCCAGCCGCTTTCTAGCCGAACACGAGGGGGAAGCGCGTCTGTTTATGGGGGGGACCGACACATTCGTGCGGATGCGAGACGGCGTGTGGAAAGAGAAATTCATCGTCGATGTCAAAGATCTGGAGGGGATGAAAGGGATTTCTTACGGCCACAATTTTGGTCTGGCGATCGGGGCAGCGGTAAATATGAACCGCGTTGTCCGTTCTCCTGAGGTGAATGAGCATTATCCTGTACTGGCCGAAGCAGCGCACGCCGTAGCCAGCTATCAGTTACGTACTCGGGCGACAGTCGTTGGAAATATCTGTAACGCTTCGCCTGCAGGAGACACGATAGGCGCTGCCTTGGTGCTGCACGGGGCATTGCGTATTCATGGTGTGGGCGGCACGCGTCTGCAACCTCTGAGTTCGTTTTTCCTGGGGCCCGGCAAGACAGTCTTAAAAGCGGGTGATATCGCCACAGCACTGGTCATCCCCCAGCCACCGAATGGTTATGCAGCCAAATACATAAAGTTGGGGCGCAATGCCCTCGGCGATCTGGCCATCGTTGGCGTAACTGTCTTGGGCTTTCCTGACGAACGAGCACCTTCAGGATTTCGCTTTCGGCTGGCGCTGGCTTCGGTGGCGCCGGTGCCGTTCGTGCCAACGCAGGCCGAACTCATCCTTTTTAAAAACCACATCACCGAAGCTGTTATCGACAAGGCGGCACATGCTGCCATGGAAGCTTGCAATCCCATTGACGACGTACGCGCCAGTGCACGCTATCGGCGCCACATGGTCAGAAATCTAACCAGGAAAGGGGTGACTGCTGTTTGGCATAGCATCAAACAACAGTGATTTAGGCGTGTTGATAGCTCCCTTTCGGGGGGCGGCCTCTTTTTCACCGCAGTCTTCTGCAAACACCCATGGAGGTTTGCATGGCTTTACATAGAATAACCCTTGATGTCAATGGTCAATCGCAGGTTGTTGACATAACATCGAATATGACATTATTGGAGATGTTACGCGAGAAGCTGATGTTGACTGGGACCAAAAATGGTTGTGCTGCCGGTGAGTGTGGCGCCTGCACGGTGATGATGAATGGTGAGCCGGTGAATAGTTGCATGGTTCTGGCCGTCGAATGCGAAGACTCTGAGATTTCAACTGTGGAAAGCCTCGCGCATGACGGCCAACTGGATCCTGTGCAAGAAGCCATCATCGAACAGGGAGGCGTGCAGTGTGGATTCTGTACGCCCGGTGTGCTTATCTCTTCCCGGGCCTTGATAGACCGCAATCCCGAACCCGGCGACGACGAGATACGTGATGCGCTGATTGGCAATCTCTGCCGCTGCACAGGCTATTTGCGGATTATCGGCGCAGTGAAAGAAGCGGCCAGAGCGAATTGACCCGGCACAGGATAACGGAGCCATCTATGTTGAAAACAATGAACGCAGGAAAAACACCCGATCTGATTGGCAAAGATCTGCCGCGCCTTGATGCCCACGAGAAAGTGACAGGGACGGCTGTCTTCGCCGATGATATCGAATTCGGTTCGGGCTTGCTCTACGCCAGAATCAAGCGCAGCCCACATCCTCATGCCTTGATCAAATCCATCGATACCGCGCAAGCGGAAGCCCTGCCCGGCGTCAAGGCGGTGGTTACTGGAGCCGATTATCCTGGCTACATTGGCCTGTATTTGCACGATCGACACATTTTCTGTCGTGATCGCGTTCGCTATGTGGGCGAGGCCGTCGCCGGTGTGGCTGCCATCAGTGAAGAAATCGCTGAACAGGCTGTTGGTCTGATTCAGGTAGAGTATGAATTGTTGGAGCCGGTGTTCGATGCCGAACAAGGGGCCGATCCTGATGCACCGCTGCTTCACCCAGATCTGGGGAGTTACGAAGTGGCAACCTTCATCCATCCCAAACCTGGGACCAATATATCCAATCATTTCAAAATACGTAAAGGGGATATCGAAGGCGCCTGGGGTTCATGTGCGCAGATCGTCGAGCACAACTATCGTATCCCCCACGTCCAGCATGTGCCTATCGAGACGCATGTGGCAGTTGCCAAAATGGAGGAAACGGGTGAGGTAACTCTGTGGGGAAGTTCGCAATCCCCCTTTGCACAGCGTAACCTCATTGCCAAAGCTTTGGGTATCTCTCAGAGCAAAATCCGGGTAATAGCACCTTATGTAGGGGGTGGATTTGGCTGCAAGGCGGGCGTCAGCATGGAGGCTCTGGCTGTGGCCATTGCGACCAAGGTCAAGGGACGGGCTGTCAAATTACGTCTGACTCGCGAAGAGGAGTTTTATACGACCTTTGTGCGTCAAGGATTGATCTCAAGAATCAAAATCGGATGTGACGAACAGGGCAAACTCCTGGCCATGAAGAACACAATGTTCTGGGATGGTGGCGCTTCGACTGAGTATGGGGTCAACATCGCTCGTGCAGCCGGCTACAGCAGCAGTGGTCCCTACGAAGTGCCCAATGTCATGACTGACAGCTATTGTGTTTACACCAATCACCCGGTGGGAGGGGCGTTTCGTGGCTTTGGCATGCCTGAGATGCACGCCGGTTTGGAGCAATGCATCGATGAGTTGGCCGAAGCAATCGGCATGGATGCGGTTGAGTTTCGCCGTCTTAACTGCGTGAGAGCGGGCAGCGTATTGGTCACGGGTAGCGCCATGCACCCGACCGGTTTATCTGACTGTATCGACCAGGTGGCAAATGCTATTGATTGGGGTCGAACATCGGCTGCAAGCGCTTCCCACAAACGCCGGGGAAAAGGGTTTGCGATCATGTGGAAAGCACCGGCCATGCCCCCCAACGCTGGCTCAAGCGCCTGGCTCGAACTCAACGAAGATGCGTCAGTCACCATTGGCCTGGGGGGGCAGGAGATCGGCCAGGGCACATTTAGTGTCATGGCCCAGATGGCTGCTGCCAAGCTTGGCGTGCCCTACGACTGGGTGCACGTAGCCAAGCCAATTGATACTCAATACAGCCCCTATGAATGGCAAACGGTTGCCAGCCGCCTGACTTGGAGCATGGGCAACGCCGTGGTCAATGCCGCCAACGATGCCCGCCAGCAGATTCTTGATTTGGTGGCTGAAGTCTGGGAAGAAGATCCCGAGGACCTGGATATCGTTGAGGGTGAAGTCATATCTTATAAAAGCGAGGAATCGATCTCTCTCAAAGACATGGTCGTCTATGGGCTGCCCAAGCCGGATGACAGTGGCTGGCTGGGGGGACCGATTGTGGGACGGGGTAAGTTTATGCCCACGTATGTCACCGGCCTGGATCCAGAAACCGGACAAGGTGATCGAGCGGTCGTTCACTACACGACGGGAGCCCAAGCGGTGGAGGTGGAAGTCGATCTAGAAACAGGTCGGGTGGAGGTCCTGCGGGGAGCGGCAGCCTTCGATGCGGGTAAGGCGATCAATCCAGCATTGGTCGAAGCTCAGATCGAGGGCGGTTTTGTACAAGGGATTAGCACAGCCCTGTTTGAGGGTCTTCAGCTTAAAAACGGCGTGTTACAAAACCCTAGTTTTGTCGACTATCGCATCGCCACCAGTGCCGACGTGCCTGCTGAGATAAAATCACTCATCGTCGAGGTTCCCCAAGATGATGGCCCCTGGGGCGCGCGCGGCGTAGGGGAGCACCCCATGGTGCCCACCATACCGGCCATTGCCAACGCCATTTATGATGCCATCGCTGTGCGGGTGGCGGAACCACCTTTCACGGCCGAGAAGGTCTACCTGGCAATGGTTGATGCGGGCGTTGTCAAATGATACGAACCGCATTGCTACTTGCGCCACGATGAACTAGTCAAGGTTTCACGCAATCTGACGGTTTCCCCAAAATGGGTTGTCGGGCCACCTCGTCTCCATTCGGTAGTATGATAAGCGGTTTTGGAGATAGCTATCGAACTCTGAAACCGGCACTGGGGTCGTTGAATGGGATTGATTAGATTCAAGTCAGCGCCAGTGAGATTTTTTGGATTTTGAACAATTCCGCCAAAGAAAATCCCTTTTCAAGAATGCCAAGTGCCACCGCA
>PIVW01001099.1 GCA_003353825.1 Chloroflexota bacterium | reverse complement strand
ATATAATGATTACAGAAACAATGTCATTTATAACTGGGAATATGCAAGTAGCTATGGGGGTGAAGCACATCAGAAAGGTGATAGGCGTAAACCGCCCATTGAACATTCTACGATTAACATGATTGCCAATTATTATAAGCCGGGACCTGCAACTGACTCAAAAGTGAGGAGCCGCATTACGGCTCCTTCATCACGCGATGGAGATGCTGATGCCGGTAAATGGTGGGTTTCCGATAATGTCGTAGAGGGAAGTCCTACGGTGACGGCGAATAACTTGTTGGGTGTAACAAAAACAAGTTCAGCATACCGACTCAACGAACCATGGCCTGCCATGGAAATCAATCAGCAAACTGCAGAAGAAGCCTTTCAATCTGTTCTCGAGCATGCTGGCTGTTCTTTGCCTAAACGTGATAAAGTTGATGCAGATATTATAGATGATGTGCGTCACGGAACAGCAAAGTATGGTAATAAAGGCATTGTCGATAGTCCCAGCGATGTTGGCGGCTGGCCCGAACTGAAAAGCACGCCCGCACCTGCCGACACCGACCATGACGGTATGCCGGATGATTGGGAAAAGGCCCACAATCTGAATCCTGAAGACCCTAAAGATGGCAATGAAATAGGCAAAGATGGATACACCCATCTTGAGATTTATCTAAACAGTCTGGTCACGTCGAAGGGATGAGCTTCAATGATGTCTAATTCGTATTGGGGCTATAATGGCCTTCTGATTCGAACCATTGGTTCTGTGCTGCTGGTCGTTCTCAGCGTCGCTGGTACGGTAACTGCGGCTGTGGGAAAACCACGCCTTTTTGTGCTGACCGATATCGGGGGCGATCCGGATGATCAGATGTCAATGGTCCGGTTGATGACCTACGCCAACCACATCGACATCGAGGGGTTGGTTGCCGATCGTCGGGGCCAGGCGCTGCGCATTGAGACAATCGTGGAGGCGTATGGCAAGGTCCGCGACAACCTGGAACTGCACGAACCCGGATTCCCCCAGGCCGAGGACCTGAAGGCCTGCATCGCTCAAGCGCATACTACGAATGACCTTTACGCCGCTACTGAGGCCGAGGCATCGGCGGGGGTGAAGCTGTTGATTGAGG
>PIVW01000467.1 GCA_003353825.1 Chloroflexota bacterium | reverse complement strand
TTCGAAGCGCAGATCGCCATGTTCCCGCACATGCTCAACCCGACCATTAGCGAACTGATCGAGACCTATCGTGAACAAGCCTTGGGGTAGAAACTCTCAGGCGGGGGCGGTTACCTGGTGCTGGTGGCGGAGCAAGTGATTGAGAATGGCATTCATATCACGGCACGGTGTTCATCATGAACAACGCCGGCCCCAACTTGTAAATCAGCGCTATATTGAGAAAGAAGAACGGCTGCGAGCGCAATCCTGACAGGAAGAAGTGAGCCATGAGCAATCCAAATGTACCCATAACAATTTCTCCCCGTGTGGGAGTACTTTTAACTAGACTAACTGAAACGCCCGACTTGGAGACAGCTTTGTGGAAGGTGCTTTCTGAGTATACTGATCTCAAGACGGATCTTTTCAGGCAGCAGATCAACGCTTTCGAATCGAAGTGGGGCATGACGTTTGCCGAATTTTCAGAACAGTATGGCGCTGACGGTTTGCAGAACGCCTATTCTTATGAGGCGGAAAGTGATTTTTGGGAGTGGGAGAAGGCTCAGACTTTAATGAAGCATTACGAGGCATTGCGAACCCAATGGATGTAAAAGGGTTTGTGGATGAACTTCTGAGGGCGTTGACTGACGTCGGTCGCTTTGAAGTAGTGTCTTTACAGGTAGAAGGGCCTGTTGCTGATGGTTATGCTTATGTGGAAGGAGAATCAGATCTTTTTCTTCGCGTCTATTACAACGAAATGACCGGCACATTGGCATTTGCTCTCATAGATAGGCAACAACGGATCTGGGGCATCGATTTCGATAATCGGCGGGGATGGCATCTACATCCGGCAGAGAGTCCCGTAGATCATATTGATATAGCGCCGCTATCTGTTTCAGATATTATTGTCCGCCTGCAAGAGGTCCTTTTAGATCGAGCGATATAGAAAAGGATCAGCGTAAACAATGGGTAAAGAAGCGGATGATATACAACCATGAAGTAACCACAGATGGCATAGATTACACAGATAGGATATCAATAATCGGTGGAATACTTCGGCAAGAGACCTGCGGTCGTCGCTCAGCACATGTCTGCGAAATCAGTGGTTAGAAAATCAAGCAAAATCAGTGGTTCCGTAACCTACAGTCATGCAACTATAACTCACCAACCCATGACGAAATCCGTGAAATCTGAGAAATCTGTGGTTGTCTTTATCAGCGGCTGCTTCGACATACTCCACGCCGGCCATGTCGAGTTCTTCCAGGGCGCCGCCGCCCTCGGCGACCAACGCTACGTGGCCTTAGGCTGCGACCGTACCGTCTACGACCTCAAGGGCCGCCCGCCCATCAACAACGAAGGGTTGTCAAGGGGAGCGTTGCTTCATGGTACGGAATGTGGGTTGCGTGCACCAGGCCCTGATCTCCAGTGGCTCCGGTTATCTCGACTTCGAACCGGAACTACGTGCCATCCAGCCCGACATCTTTGTGGTCAACGAAGATGGCAACACACCTGACAAGCGCAAACTGGTGCAGAGCCTGGGCATCGAGTGTGTGGTGTTGCAACGCACGCCTCATGACGGCCTCCTCCCCCGCTCCACCACGGATCTGCGCAAGATCGACTAACTGCCCTACCGCATCGACCTGGCCGGCGGCTGGCTTGACCAAAGCCTTTGTCTCCAAACATCATCCCAGTTCGGACATCACCCTCTCCATCGAACCCACGCTCGAATTCAACGAACGCAGCGTGGCGCCTACCGTCAAGGGGTTTGGGCCACCAGCACCCGCCGCACGGCCATTGACCTTTGGCGTCCGAAGCAGCTGGTGAATAATCACCATACCTTGGCGTACATGCTCTTCTTCTGCGCCAATCCTCCCGGCACGGAAGAGATCTCCGGCGCTCAGGACACGATTGGCCTGGCCTTTCCGGACCTGGCTCGTTCCGACTATGATGGCGCTTACCGGTCGCAGGCACTCGAGTGGAAGCTTTCTGGTGATGGTAGCTGCGGCTACCTAGTGCTGGTGATCGAGCAATCTATTGAAAACAACGGCCAGCCGCGGCACAAGTTGGATGTCGGTCGAGCGAGAGAATTGTCTGGCTTCGAGGTGCAGACACCGTTTCGGCGGGCCAACGCTGCACGATCGAGTGATACTTGATAAATCGCTAAGATACTGGCATGATGCATATGTTATGAAAAGAAGGCAACTTATCAAGCATCTGAAAGCCCAAGGTGCTGTGTTTGTCAGAGAAGGCCGGAAGCACAGCATCTATCAGCGTAACGATCGCAAAACTCAGGTGCCAAGGCACAATGAAATCGTTGATGAACTTGCACGTAAGATCTGCAAGGATCTAGGTATACCATTTGTGAGGTGAGGCATGAAGTATCGAGCCATAATCAAAGAGAGTGATGGTTGGTGGATCGGCTGGCTACTGGATCTACCTGGAGTGAATGCTCAGGAAAGGACAAGGGAAGAACTGATTGAGTCACTACGTATCGGAGCTGAAGATATGCTGGCGATGGAAGTGCCCTTTGAACCCCAGAGTACAATGGTAGTTGTCGATATCCCTGAGCCGGCTTGGGCGCATTCCTGACCACAGTTTGGAACGCCATCGCAGGAGCATAGACCCTACATTCTCAGATCGGTGAAATCTACGAAATACTTCGACAAATGACCTGCGGTCGTCGCTCAGCACATGTCTGTGGTTCTGTGGTTGTTTTCATAAGCGGCTGCTTCGACATGCTCCACGCCGGCCATGTCGAGTTCTTCCAGGGCGCCGCCGCCCTCGGCGACCACCTCTACGTTGCCTTGGGATCCGACCAGACCGTCTACGACCTCAAAGGCCGTCCGCCCGCCAACAGCGAAGGGGAGCGTTGCTTCATGGTGCAAAACGTGGGTTGCGTGCACCAGGCCCTGATCTCCAGTGGCTCCGGTTATCTCGACTTCGAACCGGAACTACGTGCCATCCAGCCCGACATCTTTGTGGTCAACAAAGATGGCAACACACCTGACAAGCGCAAACTGGTGCAGAGCCTGGGCATCGAGTATGTGGTGTTGCAACGCACGCCTCATGACGGCCTCCTCCCCCGCTCCACCACGGACCTGCGCAAGATCGACCAACTGCCCTACCGCATCGACCTGGCCGGCGGCTGGCTCGACCAACCTTTCGTCTCCAAACATCATCCCGGATCAGTCATCACCCTCTCCATCGAACCCACGCTTGAATTCAACGAACGTAGTGTGGCGCCTACCATCAGGCGCTTGGGCCACTAGCACCCGCCGTACGACCATGAAACTATGGGGCAATCGCTAACCCGTGGAGGATCCTCACAAGCTAAGCTGGCTTATATTCTCTTTTGCTGCGACAACCCGCTTGGCCTTGAGGATATCTCCGGGGTCCAGGACACGATCGGCTGGTTTTCCCGGTCTGGAGCGGAGCAAACGATTGAGAATGGCATTCGCTCGCGGCGCGGCGTTCAACATGAACAACCCCGGCCCCAGTAACACTTACTGCCGCAACAGAAGCGTTATCATCAGTGGAGACAAATCTCAGATGACGCAACTTGTGCAGATAGGAGGGCAATATCCCGTCGGTGTTTGAGGGTGAGATTGTGTGGGACACGAGCAAGCCCAATACTTCGCCAAGCGACCTCTGGTCGCCGCTCAGCACAGGCGGCCAGCCGCGGCAGAGGCTGGATATCAGCCGGGCGCGGTGCGGGTTCCAGAGCCAGACGTCATTCGAGGAAAGGTTGCGGCGGACTATCGAGTAGTACTTGGCGAATCGCCATAACAAGGGCATGATGCCTGCGTCAATTCATCAAGCGGTATAGGGCTGCTCTATATCCCTATCGCTGCTCTATATCCCTATCGCTGCTCAAGACATCAGTTGGATCGAGAGTGTACGATGGCCATGCAATTGCGATTGAATGTGGATCAGGTATCAGCAGCGATCATGTTGCTGAACCAAACAGAGAAGAAAGAATTGAAGCAGCGTATGCCACTGCTCTTGGGGGTTGATCAAGCCGAGTTGGAGGATATTGGCTGGTTGCGTCTGGCAGAGTCAGCATTCGAATTCTGGGACGATCCAGCAGAGGACATTTACGATGATCTTGTACTTGCTGCCAATCTCTCTGCGGGGCAGTAAGTTGTGGCCTTCAGAAGGGGAAACATTGTGCTGGTCCCGTTCCCATTCACCGGTTTTGCCCGGCAAAAGGCACGGCCCGCTGTGGTCGTATCATCTCAAAGCTTCAACACAAGCTCGCCGGATGTGATCTTGGTAGCGATCAGCTCCAAACTCCCCGCCATACCGGGTGATATGGAACTCGTTATTCGGTACGGCAGCATCGAGTTCGAGTCGACAGGCTTGCGTGTCAGTTCGGTGGTCCGCGCGGCCAAGTTAGTGACCCTGAAGCAGTCCCTGGTCTACAGAACACTTGGCAAGATTGATGATCGAACAATGGACGAGGTGGACGAACGACTGACCCGTGCAGTTGGCTTGAGATCATTGAGCGAGGAGATCGCTGTCCGGCGAGCAGCGGAGACGCAG
>PIVW01000045.1 GCA_003353825.1 Chloroflexota bacterium | reverse complement strand
TGTATTCACAGCATAAGAAAGGAATCCCAATGATGGAGAGGACCGCTCTAGCTTTACACATTTTATCGCATTGTGGCAAGTCATGGACCTCTTTGGTTCTGGCTTGTCCAGGTTAGGACACACCTAATTCCTTTTGAGTGGGCAAATCTGGAAATGCTTAACGCCTAAGCGCCTAGAGCCTTATGCACTGCCTCGAGTTGCTGTTTGGTCCCCACCAGAATCAGTACGTCACCCTCGTGGAGCGTGGTGTTAGGGCCAGGGTTGAGTTCAAAGCCCTGGGCAGCGTGGCCGTGATTTTCGGCATCGGGGTGGTAAAGGGCAATGACGGTCACATCGAACTCGGTACGTAACTTGACATCTCCCAAGGTCCTGTCGGCGAGAGCGGATCCCGGCAATACAGGTACTTCATCCATCTCCGCCCCTCGGCCTTCATCGAACACCACCTCTGCCAAGAATTCAGAGACATGGGGCCTGAGGATGGTGAGCGCAAGTCTCCGGCCACCGAATTCATAGGGAGAAACCACTTCATTGGCACCGGCTCGTGTGAGTTTGTGCTGAGATTCGGGCTGAACCACACGGCTGGCAATCCATAGTGAAGGATTAAGTTCTCTAGCGCTCAATACAGTAACGATATTGGCATTGTCGGTATTGAGTACGGAGACAAGACGTTTGGCGGTCTGAATCCCCGCCGCTATCAAGGTTTCATCCTCCGTAGCGTCGCCGTGGACGGCGTGCATTTTTTGTTCACGTAATGTCTCGACCATATCCAGGTCGTGTTCGATGATGACAAAGCACTCGCCATTTTGATCCATTTCTGCTGCTACTGCTCGACCGATGCGGCCATAACCACAAATGATTGTATGATTTTGCATTCTTTGCGCCTTCCTTACCGCTCGAATCTGTCCGACGCCCATCCGAAACTGCGGGCTGAGAAGTGTGCCAAGTACTGATTGTAACGCCCACGCGCCCCAAACGATTGTGAAGATAATCAACAAGGATGAAAAAATCCGAGTTGATGTATCGAAGTCGCCTAACTCCGCAAACCCCACCGTCGAGATGGTGATCACCGTCATGTAGAGGGCATCACCCAGACTGAGATCTGCTAGAGTCGAATAGCCGGCGACGCCGGCGATAAAGATGATCAGGATCATCAACACAGATGCAACGAGGCGACGCAGGTCCTGCGGACGTAAACCTACCAATGTGGCGATATCGAACATAGTTCCTATTATGGGCGAGAGCGTGCAAATTGGGAAAGTTGTTCAAGCGGTGCAATTACAATCCCAGCTACATCCTCTGCTATACTCCTGTCCTATGCCATCTACAGACATCATCTCCGCAGACCAACTCACAGAAGCGATCACTGCCCTTCGCCACGGCTACATAGTAGTCTTTCCCACCGATACCCTCTATGGTGTCGCCTGTCTAGCACAAAATGAAGAGGCCGTACGACAGGTGTTCCTGGCCAAAGAGCGAGCGATGGATGTGGCGTTGCCGGTCATGATCGCAACCTATGAAATGGTCAGTGACATTGCCGAACCTCTACCCGGTTTTGTCGAACTCACCAATCAGTTCTGGCCCGGCCCTCTGACTCTGGTGCTGCCCAAAAAACCTGCACTGCCAGACATCGTCACTGCGGGCCGACCGTCGCTAGGTCTCCGCATTCCAGACCACGACCTCGCCCTCGAAATATTACGTCAAGTTGGCGTTCCCCTGGCCATCAGCAGTGCCAACCGCTCGGGCCAGCCCCCGGCGAGAAACGCGGAACAAGCCTGGAATCAACTCAAGGGTCGGGTGCACCTTATCGTCGATGGAGGCGAAACGCCCGGCAAAGAGCCTTCAACAGTTCTCGATTTAACCACAGAACTGCCCACGATCCTCCGTGCAGGCGCCATTTCCGCTGATGCCCTATCAGCCATCCTCGACCGGCCTGTCGTATTGGACCATGCCTAACCTGGACAAGCCAGAACCGGTATGAAACGGACTTATCTCTGGATGGGCGGACTGCTTTTGGTGATAGCAGGCATAACAGGGTATCTGGCCTGGATGCGGTGGGCGCCGGGTCGTGACCTTTACGAGATCTACCAGCCGATCACTGCCAGCCCCGGCGATTGTTCTGCGGATAGGCGATTCGCTATCGTCGGGGATTATGGCCACGATGGACGGGCCGAGGCGCAAGTCGCTACGCTGGTTGATAGCTGGCAGGTCGATTTCATCACCACGGTTGGAGATAATAACTATCCCTGGGGGCTTGCAAAGAGCATCGATAGAAACATCGGCCAGTACTATCACAGCTACATCTACCCATATGCCGGCATTTATGGCGGTGGAGCAGACGAGAATCGGTTCTTCCCCGCCCTGGGCAATCATGATTGGCGCTCCGGCACGATTCAAGCCTATCTCGACTATTTCACCTTACCCGGGAACGAACGCTACTATGATATCCGCCGGGGTCCTGTACATTTGTTTATCGTCGACAGCGATACCCGTGAACCTGATGGACGCACAGCGGATAGCGCACAGGCGAAGTGGTTGCAGAGGCGATTGCAGGGGAACACAACGCCCTGGAAGATCGTTTTACTCCACCATGCACCCTATTCATCCTCTACAATGCACGGTTCCGATATCGAACTACAATGGCCCTTTGCGGAGTGGGGGGCGACCGCTGTGATCGCCGGCCATGACCACACGTACGAGCGCCTGCAAGCTGAGGGTATCCCCTATTTCGTCAATGGACTGGGGGGACGCAGCATCTATCGCATGGGTGCAGCGCTGCCTGAGAGCGCCGTGCGTTACAATCAGGCGTATGGCGCCATGCTGGCAACGGCCGGCTCGCACTGTATCAATCTCAGCTTTTTCAATACCGAAGGCGACTTGATCGATAGCCTGACACTGGGGCAAGCTAGCTGAGTGCCGTCTCCCAGGTGCGCAGACCCACACGACTCAGATAGATAGGGATATTCTGAAAGAGCTGATCTTCCTGTTCGATCTCCCGGATCATCGTGCGCTTCACATGAGAGGTGGGGCCACAAAGAATCGTCACAGATCCACCATCTCCGCCGGCGCCATTGACTTTGTAGCCCACCGCGCCATGTTCTACGGCAATATCGATCACCCGTTGTGCGTCGGCGCTAACCAGATCGGGATGGAGGTCGCGCTGTGCTTCGGTATTCTTGCTCATGGCTGCGCCCAGGCCGATGAAGTCTCCGGCGTAGAGGGCATCCCGCGATGGTGCGGCAGTTGAACGTAATGCGATGAGACTTTTGGCGTCAGGCCCGGTTTCTTCCAGATCACGGATGACCTTTTCGTGAACGCGGGAAGATGAATGTGACTTCCCCAGATAGATCAAGGCCAAACGGCGTTCTAGTTCCCACCAGATGGTGTTGGGCAGGTGGATGGGTGAGACCGTAGCATGGGGATACTGAAACATCTCGATATAGTTGATGCCGCCAAAGGCCGAGCAAAGCTGATCCTGTATACCACACTGTTGCCCCAGCATTTCAGTTTCGATTGCGTGTGCTGTGTAAGCCACTTCGTGCGTGGTAAGTCGTCCCGGGGTGAGGCGGTCCAGTGCTCCAATCAAGGCAACGGTTACGGCGGCAGAGGTGCCGGTTGAGGCGCCAACAGGTGCTTCGGAGTAGATGGTAACCTGAATGGCAACATCATCTGGGATGCCCATGCGCTCGATAGCCGCTTCCAAGAGCGGATGCCGATCCCAGCGAGAGCCATTTAGAATCGGTGAGTAGCGTTCTCCATAATTTTCAGCGAAAATGATAATCCGTTGGCTCTGATCCCCACTGCGATAGACATTAATCTGCACTTCGGCATAGGGATAGACACCGATATTGAATATCTTACCATGTTCGGCAAACCAAGTGTCGGTCCATCCGCCATTGTCGCAGATCCTAATCGGGGCTACGCAATTGATCAGGCGCTTGGGTCTAGCCGGGTGTATTGTACTGCTCATTCTGCTCTCCTAACCTACGTCGTCGTAAGCTTGATGTCGTAGCAATATCCTGTATATTCCAATCGGTTTCGTGTGATCTGATCCCGACCTTTGGCATTATCGCTCAACCATCGATGAGGTCAAGAAATACGTTCTCCCGTAACGCATAAAATGCGACCCTATCCTTCTTGGAAATAGGGTCGCATTGTTGAGTAAGCCGGTTTCAGATGTCTTATTACGTCTGCTGATAGGCAGTCCTGGTTCCGGGTAGTATTGCTATTATCAATACAACAGCGCTAACGAGAATCGAGGTCGATACATCTTGCCACGGTGTGTCGGTCAGAAGATATACGATATCAAGGATCAGGTAGAAGATCGCCAGAACCACAACAAAGAGCCATGACTGAGGATCGACATTCCAAAGACCTCGCGCAGCCCAAATCCAGATCAAGGCCAAGATCACATACATAATCGCGCCTAACCAGTTGACAGAAGGCAAGAAGAATTTCTCAGGGCCGAACAAGAATGGATTCTGAACGCCCATGATGCCCAACATCTGCAATACGCGAAGGAGTGCCAGAAGCGCGGCAATGGCTGCACCAATGGCCAACAAGGTTCCAGCTAGAGGACGATTCATAATTTCTCTCCTTTTTTACTTTGTGCCCCACCAGAGGCAAATGAATGATGAGGACTTAGGGCACAACGACTTACAGAATTGCGTCCTGAAATAAGGAGCGAGCGCCGCAAGCTGTTGCATTCTGGTCCTAAAGGGTGCCAACTTATCGAAGCGAAAGCGTGCTTACCTCAACAATATAATTATGACACATTTTACAACGCAAATCAAGTGTTTTATGAAACTGAGCACTTAGGATACAGCACACTAGAAAGGCTTTCATAAGCACAAACACCATGTAACACGCAATACGCAACACGTGTTCTTCTACAATCACACGAGATACTGTTAAGCCTAAAATGTGTCTGGGTGTTCTCGTGAGGATATCGGCCGCATCATATCGATCGCCGCAAACCCCCGGCATGTTAGGTTCCACAGATAGAGGTTGTATACCATGCAAGAATGCGCGGAATTGACAGTGGTCGAGAAGTAATATATGCTACGAAAATATCTTTGTTAGCGTTCACATTATCGCAAACAATTCGTTGAGCGATGAGGCTCGATTGCATATGCCAAAACGTGTAACTATCGCAGAGGTAGCAAAAGAGGCAGGGGTTTCCATACGAACGGATGCGCGCGTGTTCAATAAGAGGATGGCAGCCAGAGAGGTACTTGGGTGAATAGTCTCGCTATAATCGAAGTAACAAGGTTGTGATCCGGCCTGTACCAATCATCCTGACAAGCGCGCCATAAATCCGCATTCCTACCCACCCTACATGCTTCAACCTGAACTGATTTCATCTAAAGGAGGTGATGCCACAGTCGCAAACAACCTATCATCGCCATACATGAATAGTCGATAGGGAGGGCAATTCTGCAAACCTCACTCCTCACAATCCAAACCGGCCTCCAACATCGATGTCGGATACCGGACACTCTTCCACGGAGAAAGAAACTATGAATAGTAGAACAATACGAAACCTGTTACTGATCAGCAGCTTGCTACTGGTCCTGGGGTTAGTGTTATCCGCCTGTGGTGGTGCTCAGGCTCCTGCCCCCGCCCCGGCAGCAGAAGAACCGGCTGCAGAGGAACCAGCTGCGGAAGAACCAGCCGCAGAAGAGCCAGCGGCGGAAGAACCAGCTGCGGAAGAACCGGCGATGGAATCGAAATACAACGAAGCGCCCATGCTGGCTGAAAAAGTGGCGGCGGGTGAGTTACCACCGGTGGATGAACGCCTGCCCGCAGAACCGCTGGTTGAGGAAGTCGTTGATGAGATCGGCCAATATGGCGGCACCCTGCGCCGTGCTTTCCTTGGGCCCTCAGACCACAACAATTACACCCGTCTGAGCTACGATGCCCTGCTGCGATTCGCACCCGATGGCGGCGCCGTGATCCCCCATATTGCCAAAGGCTATGAAGCCAATGACGACTTCACCCAGTGGACGATCTCCCTGCGCGAGGGCATGAGTTGGTCGGACGGCGAACCCTTCACAGCCGACGATATCATGTTCTGGTACGAAAACATCCTCCAGAATGAAGATCTGATGCCAAGCGTGCCGCTGTGGATGCAGAATGCAGATGGTTCGACAGTCTTGGTGGAGAAGCTGGATGATACTACCGTGCAGTGGACCTACATGGAACCTAACACCGCCTTCCCGCTCAATGTCGCCAACATGGATGGCGCTGACAAGTCAATTGCTATCATGTCATTTGCGCCCGCTCATTACTTGCAACAATTCCACCCAGCATTCGCTGATGAAGCGGAATTGCAGGCCAAGGTTGACGAACGTGGCTTTGAGACTTGGACCGAACTGTTCCAGGTCGAAGCACTGCCGCACACCAGCGGTAATCGACCCAGCACCGCCGCCTGGGTGCCGGTTGACGGATCAAATGTATCTGACCAGGTATTTAGGCTACAGCGCAACCCCTACTATTTCGCGGTCGACGCTGAGGGCAACCAACTTCCCTACCTTGACAACGTAACATTTACCTTCTTTGCCGACAAGGAAGCGTTGAACCTGGCCGCGGTAGGTGGCGAGATCGACATGCAAGGCCGCCACTTGAATATGGCCAGCTATCCTGTACTTAAAGAGAATGAGGACGCAGGTAACTATCATGTGGTCGCCTGGCCGACGTTTGGTGGCTCCGATGCGGTTTTGATGTTCAATCAGACCTACCAGAATGATCCAGCCGCAGGCGAAATGTTACGGAACAAAGACTTCCGCATCGCTCTGTCGCACGCGATCGACCGCGAGGGAATCAAGGAATCGGCGTTCCTGGGTCTTGGCGAATCCCGCCAACCTGTACCTTCACCCGGCCATCCTTTCTACCCAGGCGATGAGCATGCTTTCAAATTCACCGAACACGATGTGGATACAGCCAACGCACTGCTAGACGGCATCGGTATGACCGAGCGGGATGATGATGGTTTCCGATTGCTGCCAAGTGGCGAACCCTTGGACATTGAGATCCAGGTCATCACTGCCTTTGGTAACTGGGCCGACGTTGGCCAGATCGTCGTGGACAACTGGTCCGACGTTGGCGTCAAGGCGCATGTTGAGATTCGTGAGCGTGCGTTAGGCTTCCAGATGCGTGACACCAATGACCTCATGGTCGAGATATGGAACGAGGACTCGACGCCCTTCCCCTTCAGTGGCCAACCCAAGATGGACCCGCGCAGCACGGTGGCCTTGACCTTTGCCCCCCTCATCCGCACCTGGTATCAGACCAGTGGTGAAGAGGGTATGGAGCCGCCGCCTGAGATCGCCAAGATCGTCGAGATCATCGACGAAGGAAAGATCTCTGGCCCGGAGCGCCAGGCCGAGTTAGCCCAGGAGTTGTTCAGAATCTGGACCGACAATGTCTGGGAAATCGGCACCGTCGGCCTGACACCCATGATCCAGGGTGTATTGGTCGTCAATGATAACCTGATGAATGTGCCCGACTCGGCCGGCAATACCTGGCCGCTACGCACGCCCGGCAACACCCGACCCGAGCAGTACTTCTTTGCGCAGTAAGCACCAAGGATTTTCCAAGAACTAACTGTCCTAACCCGGACGAGCCAGAACGAACCAGGGCTAACTACAGATGACACAGATTCCACTGATATTCCTATCTGTGTCATCTGTATATCTGTGGCCGATCTCCTCGCTCTCTGGGCTAGAAATTCACTGCTAAGGTAGTAACCCATCCACGTGGACTGAAAGTCTAGAAAAGCTCACGTGGATGGGCAGTAGCGCCGGTGGAGACCGTCGCCTATGTCGCAATACATAATCAAACGCTTGATACTGCTGCCATTTCTGATGATTATCTTCAGTATCTTTGCATTTGTGATCATCCAGGCCCCACCGGGCGATTTTGTGACCAGCTACATCGCCGAATTGGCCGCCTCCGGTTCGGCTGTCGAGCAAGAGCAGATCGATGCCCTGCGATCGCTGTACGGGTTGGACCAACCGGCCTATATCCAGTATTTCAAATGGATGGGTCGCATTCTCTCTGGAGATCTGGGTTTTTCTCTGGATTGGCAGAAACCGATCAAGGAACTGATAGGTGAACGCCTCGCATTGACTGTGCTCCTGGGTTTGTTCACTTTTGTATTCACCTGGTTGCTGGCAGTCCCCATCGGCATTATCTCGGCGGTGCGCCAATACTCCTTTCTAGATTATTTTTTCAGCGTTTTCAATTATTTTGGCGTGGCCACACCTACCTTTATGACTGCACTTGTGTTGATGTGGCTCGCTTTCTCTGTATTCGGCGTAAGCGTTACTGGCCTCTTCTCCTCTGAATACATTGATGCCCCTTGGTCGCTTGGGCGCTGGGGCGATCTTTTGAGACATATCTGGTTACCCATGGTGATTTTGGGATTGGATGGCACAGCACGTCTGGCTCGTATCATGCGCGCCAATCTGCTGGACGAACTCAACAAGCCTTATGTAGAGATGGCGCGGGCCAAGGGCATGTCTGAGTGGCGACTGGTGTTGAAATACCCGGTGCGTCTGGCCCTCAATCCTTTGGTCAGCACGATTGGCTGGTACTTGCCATTGATTTTCTCTGGTAGCGTGATCGTAGCCACTGTGCTCAACCTGCCCACTATCGGCCCCATGCTGCTGAGATCTCTCACCAATCAGGATATGTTCCTGGCAGGCACCATTGTCATGATCTATTGTTTTCTCGCCATCATCGGCACCCTGATCTCAGATATATTACTGGCGTGGCTCGACCCGCGCATACGAATGGGTTAGCCCGGCTAAAGCCTATCACCATGTCTACAAGTCCAGACCCCAAGCCAGCCATGATCCCGGGCGAGACCGCCGCACAGCCAGCGCTCGCGCAACAACCGCCCGCGCCTCCTGCCGCCCCGGAAGAGGAGGTGGATTCTATCTATGTGGCGGCAAACTGGAAGTTGGTGTGGTGGCGTTTCAAAAAACATCGCCTGGCCGTAGCAAGCTCGCTCATCGTCATTCTGATAGCGATTGTGAGCATAGCTCCTGGCTTTTTCAGCACGAAAGACCCCCACGATACAAGCGCCACTGAGTTGTTCATTCCGCCGCAGCGCGTCCACCTTTTTGACGAGGGGCAGATCCAACTATTTGTGTATGCTATTGCCGGCAAGCGCAATCCTGAAACCTTACGGATGGAGTGGCAAACCGACACGGAAAACAAGGTCTACTTGAAGCTCTTTGCGCAAGGATTTTCATACGAGATACTCGGCCTCATCGAAACCAACCGCCATCTCATCGGTCTGGCCGATCCTGAATCAGATGAGCCATTCCACTTGCTCGGTACAGATCGTTTGGGGCGGGATCAGTGGTCACGACTGGTCTATGGCACACGCACGTCATTGTCGATAGGTCTCGTAGCCGTCTTGATCAGCACGATCTTGGGGATTATACTCGGTGGGATATCGGGCTATTTTGGCGGAATGACCGACATGGTAATCCAGCGGCTGATCGAATTACTACAATCGCTCCCGGCGATCCCGATCTGGCTGGCACTGTCGGCGGCCATGCCGCGCACCTGGTCGGTTGAGCAGACTTATCTGGCAATTACAATTATCCTGGCCTTGATTGGCTGGACGACGCTGGCGAGAGAGATCCGTGGTCGCTTCCTATCTCTAAGAGAGGAAGATTTTGTAATCGCCGCCAAGCTTACAGGTTCCAAGGAAACGCGCGTTGTCTTCCGCCATATGATGCCGACCATGTACAGCCACATCATCGCCGCTGTAACCCTCGCCATACCGGTCATGATCATCAGTGAAACCTTTTTAAGTTTCCTGGGATTGGGCCTGCGCCCTCCGGCGATCAGTTGGGGTGTGCTCTTGCAAGAGGCGCAAAACCTGCAATCCATCGCCCTGGCGCCCTGGCTCCTACTGCCAGGTTTGGCGGTCGTGATAACGGTCTTAACCATGAATATCATGGGCGATGGCTTGCGTGATGCAGCCGACCCCTACAGCCATTAACGAGTTACTCTGACTTAATACTTCCATAGGTATTCCAGTCAAGAGGACCTCACGTTTCACGTCTTCACGTTTCACGCCCGGCAACCACACGAAATCCCCAAACTATCCATCCACTTGTACGCAGACAGCTCCACAATGAACAACGACTCGGATCCGCTACTCTCTATACACAATCTAAAAACCTACTTCGAGATGGATGAGGGTACGGCGCAAGCTGTCGACGGCGTCAGCTTCGATGTCTATCCGGGCCAGGTAGTAGGCGTGGTTGGTGAAAGTGGCTGCGGTAAGAGTGTCACCATCAAATCAGTCCTGCGCATCGTGCAGAAGCCGGGCAGGATCGTGGATGGCGAGATCCTGTGGCGACATCAGATGGCGAATGGGCAAGAAGAGATCATCGATCTGGCGGCAATGGATGCTGAGAGCAAAGCCATGCGGGCAATGCGGGGAAGTGAGATCGCCCTGATCCCGCAGGAGCCGATGGCTGCGTTTAGTCCGGTTCATTCGGTCGGCAGCCAGATCATCGAGGCAATCCGCTTGCACATGGATGTGGGTAAAAAGGAAGCCGGGCGCATTGCCATCGAACGTCTGCATGAGGTGGGGATGCCAAGCCCAGAGCAACGCATGGACTCGTATTCATGGGAGCTAAGTGGTGGTTTGCGCCAGCGGGCGATGATCGCCATGGCCCTATCGTGCAACCCCAGACTACTGATCGCAGACGA
Organism: Chloroflexota bacterium; assembly: GCA_003353825.1. The sequence goes on along the minus strand of PIVW01000045.1, from coordinate 8,893 downwards.
GCCAACCACCGCCATCGATGTCACGACACAAGCCCAGGTTCTCAACCTCCTGCGCCGCTTGCAACAAGAGCATAACATGTCGATCATCTTCATCACCCATGATCTGGGGGTCATTGCCCAGATCGCCGACTACGTGGTGGTGATGTATCTGGGTAGAATCGTAGAAACCGGACCGGTAGACGACATATTTCACAAATCGCAACATCCTTACACAAAGGCGCTGCTTGAGTCGATCCCCACGATTCATTCGGCGTCCAAAGAGTTCCTGCCAACCATCGAGGGTTCCATCCCCCATCCTTTCAACCGGCCTTCCGGATGTCCCTTCTACCCCCGTTGCTCGGCCTTCATGCCTGGCATTTGCGACAAACGAACACCCATCCTAAAACCTGTGAACCAGAAACAGTCAGTCAGTTGTTTTTTGTATAATGAGTAGATAAGTAAATAAGTAGGTAAGTAAATAGGTAGACAAGGCAGTCAGGGCGCCAGGAGCGCTTTTTTCCTTGTCTACTTGTCCCCTGTCCACTTATTTTTTGTCTACTTGACAGCCCTACAATTGCCAAGAATCCTCGTACCGAGTCACCTGAGTAGTTCCATTCCAGTAGGTATATCCTGTGGCGGAAGCGACCCATAACAAGCCAGTCATACTCGAAGTTGATAATCTTAAAAAGTATTTCCCCATACAAAAGGGCTTTTTCAAGCGAGTTGTGGGGCAGGTTCGGGCCGTAGATGGCGTGAGCTTCTTTATCAATGAGGGTGAGACATTAGGCCTTGTTGGAGAAAGCGGTTGCGGCAAGACGACAACCGCCCGTTGCATTTTAAGAGCGATCGATCCCAGTGATGGCCAAATCCTTTTTCTTAAGGACTCCGGTGAAACTGTGGATATCGCTACACTGCCTGAAGAAGAGATGCGTTATCTGCGCAGCGAAATGCAGATGATCTTCCAGGACCCCTACGCATCCTTGAATCCGCGTATGAATATTTTTGATATCGTGGGCGAGCCCCTTTTTGTGATCCAGCAGATGACAGATCGTGAGGAGCGGACGGAGCGAGTGAGGGAATTACTGCAACTAGTGGGGTTACGTCCCGAATACATGCAACGCTTCCCCCATGCATTTAGCGGTGGCCAACGCCAGCGCATTGTCATTGCCCGAGCATTGGCCTTGAACCCCCGCCTGATCGTGGCCGACGAGCCTGTCTCAGCCCTGGATGTCTCCGTCCAAGCTCAGGTCCTGAACCTGATGCTGGACTTGCAGCGCAAACTAACCCTGACCTATCTCTTTGTCGCGCACGACCTCAGTGTGGTCAAGCACATCTGCGACAGGGTGGCTGTGATGTATGTGGGCAAAATCGTAGAGATATCACCCACCGATGATCTCTACTACGAGCCGCTTCATCCTTACACCGCCGCACTCATGGCTGCTGTGCCCGTAGCCGATCCGCGCGTACGCTCTGTCATGACCCCACTCGAAGGAGACGTCCCCAGCCCTGCCAATCCACCCTCCGGCTGCTATTTCCATCCCCGTTGCCAATACGCCGTCGATATCTGTTCACAAGAGCCACCAGAGCTCACGGAGGTCAGGTCTCAACACTTCGTCAGTTGCCATCGCGCCCACGAGTTGAACCTACAAGGTATTGGTGGGTCTCGCCCTGAGTTTGACCATGCCCTGACCGCAGGGGATGGTCCCTCATGACATTCGATCCCGCACCCTATCTCGACAAGCTGGAGGCATTCGTTGATGTGGCGCACGTCGAGGCAGCGGAAGCGCGCCAACTGGCAGCGTGGCGTTACCAACCTGTTGACCGCAGGCCGACCATCATCAGTGTCCGAATTTCCGGGAGATGTTGCACTCGTATCCTAATTTGGGCAAGACGGTGCGTATCGGTTGTCCTGATGCCCAGGGACCGTTCAATACAGCGGTCAATATCGCCGGGGTGCAGGTTTACATGGAGGTGATCAAACAACCCGATCTCGTTCACCACCTGCTGGAGTTTTCCACCGACCTTTATCTGGCTGTAATCGGCCATCACAAGCAATTGATGGGCGAGCCAGATGATGTCGGCTACTCCTTCTCATATCAACTCGACGGTGGCGGTCGGGCCTCTGATGATTCGGCTGTGATGATGTCGAGCAAGATGTATGCGGAATTCGTGCAGCCCTATAATGCCCGCGCTTACGAGGCGACACAAGGCGGGATGCTGCATTTCTGCGGCAAGGGAGATCAATTTTACGATCACATGGTAAATACCCCTGGCGTAACCGGCATCAACTTCGGTAATCCCGAAATGCAAGACTTCCAAAGCCGTTACGAGGTCGCCGCACCGCAAAAGATCTGCCTTCTGTGGGATGGAGAGTTAGTGCCAGAGTTGGATCACATCACCACCGGGGTTGTGCACAAAAGAATTGCCAAGAACTGGGCACAAGCGCAATCCTGGGCGAAAGAACTTCCCTGAATATCACCCCGCAATTCACGAGTCAAAACTATGAATGGTCGAGAGCGTATCCTGGCAGCTTTTCACGGCGATCAGCCTGATGTCGTCCCCTTTGCACCCAACCTCTATCAGTGGTTCTACGTCAATCAGCGGCAGGGAACGTTGCCGCTTGAGATTGCCGGTGCCAAACATCCTTTTGACGTGTTACGCTATCTCAATGCCGATATTCTGGCACGCTGGGACGCCCGATCGCTCACCCGTGAGGTCTTTGCCGAAGGAACGTACTCTGAGGAATGGCACGGCGACAGCGAAGGGGATCAAGCCATGGTGACGGCTTTTACCATCTACCCGCCGCACAAAACTGAATGCCGCCGCCGATTTGTCACACCCTACGGCACCCTCTCGAACACCTGGCGATTTAGTGAAGCGGCTCTGGCTGATTTCGAGACAAAACACTGGTGGACTAGTTGGGATGACTATGAGGCCATTCGTTATATGCTGGAGGCCAAAGATTTTGTTTTCGATGCCCAGAAGTTCGATACACTGGTCGAGCAGCTGGGCGGTGACGGGGTCATGATGGTGAATATCACCGAAGTGCCGCTAAAAAGATTGCATTGGCTGGCCGGCCCTCAAAACGCCACTTATTTTATGATAGATCACCCGGCGGAATTGAAGGCATTGATGAACCTGCACAAAAATAAGGTCCTGGCACTGCTGGAAAACATTGTCGGTCATTCCAGCGCCGAGGTGTTCATCTCGCACGATACGCTGGACACGGCCTTCTTCCCACCTGATTTCTACAAGGAATTCTGCCATGATTACTACGCAGAGGCGGCCGAGATCATCCATAGCCGCGGCAAGATCCTGGTCTCTCATGCCTGTGGCCATTCAAAAAAGCTGTTGCCGTTGGTAGGCCGCTCGAAAATCGATTGTCTGGAAGGGATCACGCCACCGCCGTCGGGCGACGTGAATCTATGCGAGGTACGCGAGCGGGTGGGATATGAGAACTTCACTGTCAATGGTGGCATGGACGCGCTACGCCAGGAGATCGGCGAGAATGCCGAATCCCAACTGCATGCCTATACTAAACATCTTTTCGACTCGATGAGCGACAAGCGCCACTTCATCTACGCTTCAAGTTGCAATACCTCTCCTTTGACACCTTGGTCGAATCTCGTCCACCTCAGGGACGCTGCCAGGGAGTATGGCGTGTTACAATGAGGTGCGATTGTATCGCGAGATTAGAGATAGGAATTCAGGCACCGCCAAGCCCCAATCGTCATCCCGCCATGAAGTTAGTCTGTAGTGTCACTTGTTATCCCCCCCAGGAAAGATCTTAGCATGAATATCCGGGCAGTACGAGCAGAAGACCATGACGCCGTATGGGAGATCTTCCACCAAGTGGTAAGGGAAGGACGTACCTATGCCTTTGCTCCAGGTACTTCGAGAGAGCAAGCCCTTCGCATCTGGATCGAGGCGCCCCGTGCAACCTACGTTGCCGAAGAAAACGGTCAAGTGCTCGGCACATATTACCTCAAGACGAATCAGCCCGGCCTTGGCTCTCATGTGTGTAACGCCGGGTACATGGTAAGCTCAGAAGCACGGGGGCGAGGTTTGGGCAAAGCAATGTGTCGCCATTCTCTGGATAAAGCACGCCGTCTTGGCTACAAGGCAATGCAATTCAATTTGGTCGCGGCAACGAACGTGGGTGCGATAAAGCTCTGGGAGACGTTAGGTTTTGCAATCATCGGCACGATTCCGAAGGCTTTTGACCATGCCAGGGAAGGGCTCGTCGACGCTTACATCATGTATCAATGGCTAGAAATCGAAGCCGGGAGTGAATGAGAACAACACAATGCAGCCACAAACCCATTCTCTGCTCCTGCGTTGCTCGGCCATTGCCGTTTCAGCAACTTGTTTGCGTGGTCTTCGCTATAAACTCCTGAAACGAAAACCCGCAACCAAGGGTAAGAACTATGAAGAAAATTAATCTGCTTCTAATTGGAATAGCGTTGGTCGCCGTCCTAACCGCTGGAGCGTTCCCATACGACGTTTTTGAAGGCAACATCGTTCTGGGTAATCCTACTGACACGTCGATCACCGCGAATGTTCTATCAGCAGCTGATCACGATGCCTACCTGGAGTACGGTACGGAATCGGGTGTCTATACGCACCAAACGAGCACAGTCCCGTTGATAGCCGAGGCGCCCGCCGAGATCGACATCACTGAACTCGAATCCGATACGAAGTATTACTATCGGATGAACTTCGGTGATGTGGGTGCAGGGACAACCTCAATCACGGAAGAGTACACCTTCTACACGCAGCGAGCCCCAGGTAGCACTTTTATTTTCGGCGTTCAGGGTGATTCACACCCCGAACGTGGATCGGAGTTCGACTCTGACCTGTACGACATCACCCTGGCGCAGGCCAAGGCGGACGGTGTCGATTTCTACGTAACGAGCGGCGACGATTTCAGCATCGATAGCATTGGTACTGACACCATCACCTATGGTGACGTCGCCGAACGCTACAGCCTTCAACGGCCGCACCTGGGCATCGTCGGCAGCTCCGCACCCATCTTCCTGGTGAACGGGAATCATGAACAGGCCACCCTCTACCTATATAATAACTCAGACTATCCGCTACCGAACAATCCCGCCGTGTGGGCGCAAAACGCTCGGAATACATATTATTCGCAACCAGCGCCTGGGGCATTTTACACCGGCAACGAGGACGACATAGAACATATCGGCTTGCTCCGGAACTACTTTGCCTGGGAATGGGGCGACGCCCTTTTTGTCACTATCGACCCTTTCTGGTCTTCGCCCGTTGCCGTGGATAACGTCTACGGTGGCGGCAGTAAGACGTCAGACAAGTGGGCAATTACATTGGGGGACGATCAATACGCTTGGTTGAAGGGTACGCTTGAGAACAGTACCGCGACCTTCAAATTCATCTTCGCCCACTTTATGCACGGCGCCGGTCGAGGGGGCATTGAAAACGCCGACGTGTTCGAATGGGGCGGCGAGGAGAAGAACGGCACGTACCATTTCGACACCAAACGGCCCACTTGGGAGAAGCCGATCCACAACCTGATGAAGGACACCGGCGTGACTGTCTTCTTTCATGCGCACGATCATATTTGGGTCACACAGGAGCTGGACGGTGTTGTCTACCAGTCGCTGCCCTCGCCGGCGAGCCTGGAGTACGAGCTGTCCAGATGGGGATCAGCTTACAGCGACGAGAGCAGCACCAAGCTTCCCAACACGGGTTACGCACGTGTCACTGTTTCTCCCGATACAGTCGGCGTGGAGTATGTTCGCACGTATCTGCCAGAGGATGAAGCTGATGAAAATAGGAGTGGTGAGGTCGCCTATACCTACGACATAGAGATACCAATCATAATTGAACCTCTAGCGCCTGAAGTCACAAGCGTGCTTGAAGGAACGGAGTTGCAGTTAGCATGGAATCATGTGACGACAGATGTTAACCTCACCCCGATTCAGGTCATCAGTTATGAGATATGGCGCGGCGAAACGCCCTATTTCAGTATCAATGATGTTACGGCCGCTAAGATAGATGAAGTGATCCCTCCACTGGGAACTGACGGAAGTACTCAGTTTCTAGTTTCGGACGACCTCGCCGCGCTCGACCCTCTATCCAACGTCTACTATTTAGTCAGGACAATTGAGGCAAGCGGCCATGCCTCTGCTGTGCACGTTCATACGGGTATATTCCGTTTCGGTCTGGCGCCGGGATCTTGAATGGAGCGTCAGATAGAGATCATGAAGAGCAAATTTCCACTCTAAACCCATTGTCGGACAAAGATCATCCGGGAGACTGCCATACGTGCCCATATCCTACACCACTTACTCTAGAAGGCAGTCAAGCATCTGTCGGATGATTTCGTTCACGATATGACGCGATCCCGTGGTCACTCATGGCCGGCATGCGTGACCATTTGGTTCATGCGTATGACACGGTCGATTGGAAGGAAGTTTGGAATACGGTCACCAAGGATCTTCCACTGCTTTCGAATCAGTTTGATCCCTTGTTGCCAAAGCGAATAGGTAGATAACCTCATTCAGGCGTACTAACAGTGTGTCCAGACATCTCATCACAAACCAAGGAAAAACGATGAACACTATCCGATGGGGCATGATTGGTTGTGGCAATGTTACCGAAGTCAAAAGCGGACCGGCACTGCAGAAAGCGAAAAACTCCGAACTGGTGGCCGTCATGCGACGCAATGGCGAGCTGGCTAGGGCTTACGCCCGGCGCCACGACGTGCCCCGATGGTACGATGACGGCGCAGTTCTAATTAATGATCCTGAAGTGGACGCCGTATACATAGCGACGCCGCCATCTTCTCATAGAGAGTACACTATCCTGGCGGCGAAGGCGGGAAAGCGGGGCTCTATCCCGCAGAGGACATCGTTAGCAGCTCTTTCGCTTTCGCATCGGGCGTGCAGGGTGTGGGGACATGGTGCTACACTGCGTTCGCTGAGATCGATCGCACGGAGATCGTCGGTAACAAGGGCCGGATCACATACACGACCTTTGACGACTCACCCATCCTGCTGACCACCGACGAGGGCACCAGCGAATTTCCGATCCCATACCCGCAACACATCCAGCAACCCCTCATCCAGACCGTAGTAGATGACTTGAACGGTCTGAGGCATTGTCCCAGCACAGGTGAGACAGCCGCCCGCACCAACTGGGTGATCGATCAGATGTTGGCAGGATACAGAGTAAAGACCGGACAAACATCATGAACTACGTATTCAGCACCGATAACCCAAAACGTTATCGCTTTCCCACCCACATCAACGATCTGGTCATGGATCGCTCTGAAGCCGCCCACAGCGAAGTCTTCATCGTCGAACTGGCGCCGGGAGAAGCGCCGCCGTTACACCAGCACGACGACATGGAGCAGGTATTCTATGTCATCGAGGGGCGGGGGCGTTTGCAAATCGGCGGCGAGAGTGAAGATTTTTTAGTAGGGCCTGGTGATGTTGTGCGGATTCCTGTTGCTCGACCACACACCATCCGCTGCCTGGGAGCGACCACACTTCGATATCTGGCGATCGACGCTTTCTCCGTTCGCCCCGATTCGGAACCCACCTGGGATGCGCATGTCCAGGTAGTCTGTAAAGGATTGGGCTGGAACTACGATGATGTGGTGAAATAGCTTAAATGAAAATCGAAACGAGATTCGAGGATTTGCACGCGATCTACAGCGCTGAACTACTGGAACGAGTGGTCCCCTTCTGGCTGCAACACGCTATCGACTGGGAACATGGTGGTATCCTCACCTGTATATCAGACACAGGCGAGGTGGTGAGCGGCGACAAATATATGTGGTCGCAGTTACGGGCCATCTGGACGTTTTCCGCTCTGTACAATCACGTCGAACCAAGGCAAGAATGGTTGGATGTGGCCTTGCATATCTATGATTTCGCCTGGAAACATGGCCGAGATGAACAGGGGCGGTGGGTCTTCGCCGTCGATCAGGGGGGACAGATACTGCAAGGGGCGACCAGCATCTATGCCGATGGGTTCGCCATCTACGGCCTAACTGAATTGGCCCGGGCAACCGGCGATCAGGAGACCATTGATCTGGCTCTGGACACCTATCACAACGTGCAGGATCGCCTGGCCCGACCTGGTTCATACGAAACCGCACCTTATCCGCTACCCGAAGGCGTCAAAGCGCACGGCGTCTCCATGATCTACTCACTTGTCTTTCACGAACTGGGCCTGCTTCTGGGGGATGATGACATATTGGCGGCCGGCTTGCACCACGCCGAAGAGGTCATGGGCGCGTTTCTGCAACCCCACCAACAATTACTATACGAATACGTTCACCTGGACAATAGTTTGATCGATTCTCCCCAGGGGCGAGCGATTGTCCCCGGCCATGCTATCGAATCGATGTGGTTCATGATCCACATCTACCGGCATTGGGGCAACGAGGAGCGCATTCGCCAGGCCATCGACGCCATCGGATGGCATATCGAGTACGGTTGGGATGAGCAATTTGGTGGAATTCTGCTTGCCGCCGATGCTGCGGGAGACAAGCCCTGGTGGCTCTTTGCCGACGCCAAAATCTGGTGGCCGCATACCGAAGCCTTGTACGCCCTGCTCCTCGCCTATGAAATCGGAGAGGAATCGTGGGCATTAGATTGGTTCGAAAAAGTCCACAATTACGCGTTCAGCCACTATCCCGTACCTGAGTATGGTGAGTGGACCCAAAAACTGGACCGTTTTGGCAAGCCCTTTACCGAGACTGTGGCGTTACCCGTAAAAGATCCGTTCCACTTGCCGCGGGCGCTAATTCGGGCATGGTTCAGTAGAAGAAGAAAGCACGTTAACAATTGAATGAGGAAGAAAAGCAGCACCTCGTGTAAGATTTGGACATTTATTACAAAACCAAACACACACAAGGAGACTGCTT
>PIVW01001098.1 GCA_003353825.1 Chloroflexota bacterium | reverse complement strand
GGCCACTAGCAAAGTCATAGGGTTAATTGGATTCAAGGGGGCTACTGTGAACATACCCGAATTATTCTCACGTAGGACGATATTCGTGATCGGTGGAGCCTTAGCGCTCTTGATCATCGTCTGGGTCGTCGCCTATGAACCCGTTACCCGCAACGTGATCGCCCAGGACGCACTGTGTACTTACTGCCACTTGCCCTGGGAATTCGATCCCGATACCCGGCTGACTGCGACTCAGCCCCACCAGGCCGAGCCCGATCAAAAACAGTCACAGACGCGCTGCGTCGATTGCCACCTTCCTGAAGGCTGGTGGAATACCACGTACGCCTACACCCATTTTATTAGCTTTACCGACCTGTTTGGGCATTTTCGTGATCTTGACGCCGAGCGCGCAGGCGACTGGATTCCGCCACGGGCGGCAACCGCCTACCGGGTTCGCGACCGGTTGTACCAGTACGACAGTGTCACTTGCCGGTCATGCCACATTGAGGCAGAGATCAAGCCGCAGACCGTGCGTGGTGTAAATGCCCATGAATTGGCGCTGAATGAACAAAATACCTGTATAGAATGCCACAACAATCTCGTCCATCGCCCAGTTGACGTGCGTAAGGATGCCTTCAAAAAACTTGCTTCGGATGGCGATCAAAGCCAGTAGTGTCTCTAAATATGAGGAGCCTTCCATGAACGATAAAACTTCAGCTACAGGCCGCAGAAACTTTCTGAAACGAGGTCTCGTGGGGGGAGCGGGTATCGCTACCATCGGTGTGGTATCCCAGGGTTGTGGCGACGATAGTAGTGATAGCCACTCATTAGAATCGGGCTGTGAAATTGCCATTGAAGTTGGCTTCAGCCATATACATAGCATTGCATTGAGTCCGGAGGGAGACAGAATTGCTGTGGGTGGTAGCGATTCCTCGGGATCTTTGATGATAAAAATGTGGAATACATCGGACGCAAGCCTTTTACTTACGATCCAAACAGCAGGCATACACCTAGCGTTTAGTCCAGATGGTAATCTGTTGGCAATAGCAGCAAGCTCAGGTGTCTCCGTATTGGACGCATCAAATGGTGATCTTCTCTTCAAATATGACGGTCATACTGAATTGGTCAATGCGCTC
>PIVW01000466.1 GCA_003353825.1 Chloroflexota bacterium | reverse complement strand
TTGGCCAAATAAGTGTAGTCTTCAGTCATGACAATTGCATCCCAACACCCCGATTGCTCGACAGATGAGGTAGAAACGGTTCGGCAAGTGCGATAACCTGATCAATTACCTCTGCAACAGTATACCGATCCGTGTCGAGTACAACAGCATCATCAGCGATTCTCAGTGGTGCGGTTTTTCGGTTGCTATCGATCTCATCTCGAGCTAATACGCCGGAAAGAATGGCCTGGTAGTCCGCCGGCTGATTACGTGCCAGTGACTCCTCATAGCGCCTGCTCGCCCGTATTTCTGGTGATGCGTCGAGGTAGATCTTGAGAGGCGCCTCGGGATACACAACTGTTCCGATATCTCGCCCCACCATCACCACATTCCCTTGTTGTGCGATCCTGTGCTGTTGTTTGGTAAGAGCAAATCGTACTCGAGGATAGGCACTGACCACCGAAACATAGGTGTCGACCACAGCAGAGCGTAGCGCCCATGTAACATCTTCGGCATCGGCCAGAACCGTGTATTGGCGGCCATCGTCAACCGTCGCGGGCACGACGTCGATATGTAGTTGTTCTGCAAGAGCACTGACACGACCCTCATCTTTGATGGCGATATCCCTGGCGTGCGCAGCATATGTCACAGCCCTGTACATAGCTCCTGTATCGAAAAACAAAAAGCCTAGTCGATGAGCAACGCCATCACCCACGGTGCTCTTACCTGATGCAGCAGGGCCATCGATAGCAATGACCAGACATGGTTCGCCTATATCAGACGCATACTTTGAGTTCATTGGTTTTCGTTGTGCATCATGTACCTGCACTAGCCTTGATCGCATTGACTGCTCGTTTTTGGCGTGCCGTCAGGGGGCGCCAATCGCCTGGGCGCAGATCGCCAATATGTAAAGACGCAATCCGTACGCGCACCAGACGGCGGATATCCAATTCAACAGCCTCACACATACGCCGAATCTGACGTTTTCTGCCCTCGGTGAGCACAAATGTCATCCATGTCAGGCGAGGATCGGAGTTTGGGTCGAGCCAGAAGCGCTGTTCGGCCGGGATTCTTGACAGCTTGCGCACTTGCGCCGTAGCTTCACCATCATCGAGCATAACGCCTTTACGCAGCTTACGCAGGGCGGGCTCGGGGATTCGTCCTTTAATCTGGACCCAATATTCCTTTTCATGCTCAAACGAAGGATGTGTGAGACGATAGGTAAGATCGCCATCATCGGTCAGCATTACTAAACCCTCGCTGACATAGTCCAAGCGACCCACCGGATAGAGATGATGGTATTTCTGAGGAATCAGGCGCAAAATCGTACGGCGTCCTTCTGGGTCGTGTCGTGATGTTATATAGCCGGGTGGTTTGTTTAGCAACAAGGTCGCTGACTCTGACTGCCCAAGCTTGACGAGCTTTCCATCAAGCTTGATCTGATCTGAAGTTGGATCAACTTTGACGCCCATTCCATACTCAGTCCGGCCATTGACCTGCACCCTGCCAGCCGAGATCATAGTGTCGGCGCCTCTTCTTGAACTGACTCCCGCATGTGCCAAGAATTTGTTCAATCGCATTTTCTCGGGTAGCTTCGCTGAATCTTTTTCACTTGATGATGTCATGCTCCCTCCGTGGCAGGTTCACGTGACTGTTTCTCAAATAGAATCGGTGACTCCACCAGTTTCTCTTCACCCAACCAAACCTGATAAAGACCAGCGGGTTGCGCAGCCGAATCAAAACTGATAATGCGCAAAGGTCGCAATTGCGATACTTGCCACTTTGGCAGAAACAGCGGCCTTTCGGGCGTACGCAGCATATAAACCGAACCATCGGGACCTGTCATCCTATTAAGGGCATTGGATTCGAGACGAAGATCAGCCCATTCGTAGTAGTCAAAGTAATGGTCGAGTAAAAGAGGCGTTTCGGCGAAGCGGTCAGGGCTGTTGAGAACGACGCTGAGTGCGTCGCCATTCGGTCGAGATGCAGCAGCGATCAATACCTGGCCTGCTGTATCAGTCGTACCAGTCTTGACACCGTAAGCGCCATCGTAATTGAGTAGTAGCTTATTGGTATTTGTCAAGAAATAGCCTTCGACCGTAGTCGAGGATGTCCCCACGACTGTGCTGACCAAAGGTTCGTCCAAAGCGTGCTGCGCCAACGAAATCAGATCTCGGGCACTGCTGACATGCCCAGGCTCATCAAGACCGTGCGGGTTCTCGAAATGAGTTTCGGCCATTCCCCAATCTATAGCACGCTGGTTCATACGCTGTACAAATGCACCTTTGCTCCCAGCCGCAGTCAACGCCAAGGTCATGGCCGCATCGTTTCCACTGGGTAACAGGGCGCCATACACCAAAGATTCTACACTCACTTGATCTCCTGCCTTTAGTCCCATGGAGGCATTTCCAATCAGGGCGGCTTCAGGCACGGTAACAATCTGAGCCGGGCTCAAGGTCGCGAGTGCTACCAGAACAGTCATGAGTTTGGTGGTGCTGGCCATGGGCAACACCACATTAGCACGTTTGCTCCAAAGGACCTTGTTGCTCTGCCTATCTACCAGCGATGCGGCGCTGGCGCCTATCACCGGGCCTTTGCGCACAGCCACCACCGACGAAACCTGAGCAGGGCTCATTCTTAAAGGTCTGGCATGTCCGCTGCTCAATCCTGGAGGGCCGGCGGCCACACTGCACAGCGTCAATAATACCAGTACCAAGCCTATCCAGAGGTTTGTGTGGTGGTTTGTTGTATTTGACGCTGTTCTCATGGCAGCATACAATCGCTGGCGGCCTTTTGCAAGGATTGACAGATTTTACACGTCGATAGATTAGCACTTAGGGCTGAGAAACCAATAACTTGCGGAACTTAACGGCCATTTAGAGGAAGCGGTTTTGTATGTTATTCTGTCCTAAGTCCTTAGCTCTAGATGGCATGGTAGCATGACCAAGTATTAACTGCCAATAATCCTACATGTGCCAGTGCGTTCGCTGGCAATCAGACCGACGCAGGCAAGTACAACCTCGAGTGACGACTACTTTAGTTGAACTCCCTGGCCTCTTCCTCATCTTACCAATCCCCACCACCACCAAACATGACTTTTCATCACTCACTTCAGACCACTAACGGTTTAGCACGGCTGGGAAGCTTCAGTACGCCACATGGCAGCATCAAATTGCCTGGTTTTGCCCCTGTAGGCACGCAGGCGACAGTCAAGACGCTCACACCTGAGGAAGTGCGCAACATTGGCGCCGATCTCATTCTCGCCAACACCTATCATCTCTACTTACGCCCAGGTTCCGAACGCATCGCCCGATTTGGGGGATTGCATGAATTCATGGCTTGGGATGGCCCCATCCTCACCGACAGCGGTGGATTTCAGGTGTTTTCACTCAATGATCTACGAGAGATCGACGACGATGGTGTGACTTTTCGCTCGCATCTGGATGGTAGCAAACATAAGTTTACACCCGAAAAAGTGATGGAAATCCAAGCGCAGTTGGGTGCAGATATCATCATGGCATTTGATGAGTGTCCTCCACCACTCGACAGAGTTTACAATGAACAGGCCCTTGCCCGTACGCATGCCTGGGCTGTACGTTGCGCCAATCATCAACAGCGACCTCGAGATCAAGCCCTGTTTGGCATTGTACAGGGAGGGATATTCACCGATCTGCGCCAGCATAGCGCTAGATTTTTAAGTGACCTTGACTTACCCGGTTGTGCCATTGGCGGACTGGCAGTTGGTGAAACCAAGCCTCAGATGTATGCAACCCTTGATGATGTAATGCCACACTTACCAAGCGACCGCCCTCGTTATCTCATGGGTGTCGGCGCCCCTGACGATATTGTCGAGTCAGTGGCTAGGGGCATTGATCTTTTCGATTGCGTATTGCCGACTCGCATCGCTCGGAACGGCGCTATCTTTACAAAACATGGCAGACTTAATCTACGAAATGCACGCTTCGCCGATGAACCAGGCCCCCTGGAGCAAGGCTGTGATTGCTACAGCTGCCAGCGCTTTTCTCGTGCCTACATTCACCATCTTATCCGTGCCAAAGAGATGCTCGGATTCAGACTTACAACGCTCCATAATCTGCGATTCCTGGAACGATTGATGGATTCCATCCGCACTCACATTGCCGCCGCTTCCTATCTGGAATTCAGAAATGATTTTCTTAGAACCTATCTCGGCACAGAACCAGCCAAATTGCCCAACTAAACAGATCTATCCCCCCCCCACTCCGGTCAAAGTAACAATACAAACGTTATGTCAACTATCCAGGCGATTATTCTTGGTATTGTCCAAGGTCTGACAGAATTTCTTCCGGTAAGCTCATCAGGGCACCTCGTGCTTGTTCCCGCATGGCTGGGATGGGAAAACCCAGGCCTGGCATTTGGCGCCCTTTTACATTGGGGTACATTGCTGGCCGTGCTACTCTACTTTTGGCGAGACTGGGTGGACATGATCAGTGCCGTTTGGGGGCGATTGCGGGTTCGGCCTGATCTTGATGGCAATGCCAGATTGTTCTTGTTGATCATGATAGGCCCTCTGCCGG
>PIVW01000044.1 GCA_003353825.1 Chloroflexota bacterium | reverse complement strand
TCCTTCGAACCGAAACTTGGTTCCAGCGCCTCTATCTGGATCTGGGAGGCTACCGTCTTTTTGCCTAAATCTGAGCACACTATATATGGGCCTGTCACGCGAAATCCCAAAGAGCCAGATCTTATTGAGATGGTCAATCAACCCCTACTCGATAAACTCTTCCTGACCCCATTTGTATCTCGACCACTCACCTCTGCATGTATGGGGTTCATCGGGCTATCGACACGAGATGGGCACAGCCTCCTTCAATGAGATGTCGAGGCCGAATAGACCAAAGGTGTCGACGTTAAGAACGCGTTTACCAACCCCAAACCAGCGTCGCCAACAGGTAGACAACCGGCCCCACAAAAATGAAGGAATCGATACGGTCGAAGAAACCACCATGGCCAGGGATCAGGTTGGAGGAATCTTTTACTCCCGTCTGTCGTTTGAACAACGATTCACTGAGATCGCCCAGTGGGCCGACAATGCCCACCAACAATCCAATGACAACACCCTGTTGCCATGTCAGCCCATCGATTAGCCAGGGGCCGAGCAGTGCCGCGCCAAGGGTGCCGACGGCCATGCCGCCGATAAGGCCTTCCCAGGTCTTTTTAGGGCTAACTCGCGGCCACAATTTATGGCGGCCGAAACTGCGGCCGATGAAATAGGCGCCGGAGTCGGTAATCCAGGTGACCAATGCCGCCAGGGCCACCCACCACAGACCACTGTCCAACCCCCTCATTAGGGCCAGGAATCGCAAGGTAACTCCTAGATAAACAGCAGCACCCAGTGTGAGTATGAAGTCACTTGAGGCTGTTGATCGGTGTAGAAAGAGGGCTACAACCAGGCCCACCAGTATCGTGATCACCAGCAATGCCTGAAGTCGTTCCGGGTCGGGAGGCAACCCGCCCTCCAAGACCAGCAGACCGGCGAGAAGTAGACCCAGCCAGACAATGGGCGTGAAGAACTCATTCTTCCCCATAATCGTGTAGAGTTCCCAGGTAGCAACCACTGTGAACGCGGCGACAAACGCCGTAAACCACCAACCCCCGAGCCAGGCGATCCCGGCAACGGCCGGTATTGCTACAATGGCAACCAACACACGATCTCTAAGCATATGAACCCTACCTTACGAGACCATAGCGACGATCACGTCCCTGGAAAACGGCAATCGCCTCTCGCAATGCCGCTTCGTCGAAATCAGGCCAATAGGTAGGCGTAGCGTAATACTCGGCGTAAGCAGCCTGCCAGGTAAGAAAGTTGGAGAGACGATACTCTCCTCCGGTACGAACGATAATGTCGGGGTCAGGCAGGCCGGCCGTGTAGAGGTAACGACTCACCAACTCTTCGCTGACATCATCAAGCGCTATTCCATCTTGTATAAGGTTCTTGATGGCGTCGACGATCTCGGCGCGGCCACCGTAATTAAAGGCGACGTTGAGCACAATGGTATCGTTCTCTTTCGTACGTTCGATGGCACTCTGAATTTGCTTTGCCAAAGCTGGTTCAACCCCGGCCAGACGCCCACTATGGCGAATCTGTACGCCGTTGGCATGTAGCTCATCCAGTTCGTTGCGACTGCTCTGGCTGATAAGGCGCATCAGATGGCCGACCTCAGCACGGGGTCGACCCCAATTCTCTGTGCTGAACGCGTAAATGGTCAGGACCTTTACCCCAATGCGCACAGCTTCTTCCAACAAACGCCGAATGTTTTTCGTCCCAGCGCGATGGCCAGCAGCGCGTGGTAGCCCGCGTGATTTTGCCCAGCGGCCGTTGCCATCCATGATGATGCCAATGTGCTGAGGAATAGGTTTGCCAGGAATCAATTCGGTATAGCTGTTACTAATGTTGGGTTGGGGCATAATCTCTCCGTTCTATTGTACGCCTGCCTATATTTCCATAATTTCGGCGATTTTCTGTTCACCGATCTCGTCTATCTGTTTAACATATTCATCCGTTTGTTCCTGGATCCTGTCATACCCCAGGCGCAGATCATCTTCCGTGATCATACTTTCCTTCTCGAAATCGCGCAGGTCAGATATGGCATCACGGCGCACATTACGTACGGCCACTCTGGCCTCTTCTACACGTTTCCCAACCTGCCGGCTTAAGTCTCGACGACGTTCTTCTGTAAGTTGAGGGATGGCTAGGCGGATGATCTTGCCATCATTTGATGGGGTTAAACCCAGGTCCGACTTCATGATCGAGCGCTCTATCATGAAGATGTCGCCGGGACTAAAGGGACGAATCGCTATCAGGCGCGGCTCAGGCACTGTAACCACCGCCAGTTGGTTGATCGGTGTGGGGCTATCGTAATAATCCACCTGCACCCGGTCGAGCAAGGCTGGCGAGGCACGTCCTGTCCGAATTGCAGCGAGATCTCCCTGTAACGACTTGATGGCGCCATCCATACGTTCACGAGCTTCTTGTTGTACGTCATTAAGCATAGCCAATCTCCATGTGGGGAAGACAGCAACAGCTAAAAAAGGCTGCGAGATACTTGATTGAATGGACGGGCGAGCTGATACTGATTCCAACTCGACCCATCACTATATTGAAAGACAGTGTAATCAAAAGTGCAGGAA
This sequence comes from Chloroflexota bacterium, assembly GCA_003353825.1. The sequence goes on along the minus strand of PIVW01000044.1, from coordinate 17,151 downwards.
GAAACAAGCCGGAGAACTGCCCATTTTGGGCTACATGGCTGCTACCTGTAAACCATGGTTCCGACAGGTTCACCATATACGGCGCGTTCCAGTGCTTCTTCTTGCCATAGGTTCAGGACGATGATTGGTAAATCATGATCCATACACAGCGTAATCGCCGTGCTATCCATAACCTTGAGCCGTTTGTTCACAGCGTCGATGTAGCTAAGGTTGTCATAACGTTTGGCATCGGGGTTGAGTTTGGGATCGCCATCGTAAACCCCATCTACTTTGGTGGCTTTAATCATAACCTCAGCATCAATCTCCATTGCCCGTAATGCTCCTGCCGTATCGGTGGTGAAGTAGGGGTTGCCTGTTCCTGCCCCTAGGATGACCACTCGTCCTTTCTCGAGATGGCGAATCGCCCGGCCTCGAATGTAGGGTTCGGCGATCGCTTTCATCTCGATGGCGGTCTGCACCCGGGTGACGATCCCCACGCGTTCCAACGCATCTTGCAAGGCCAGGGCATTCATTACCGTGGCAAGCATGCCCATATGGTCGGCTGTTGTACGTTCCATGCCATGTTCCAGCCCTTGCTTCCCTCGCCAGAGGTTGCCGGCGCCGATCACGAGGGCAATTTGCACATTGAGATCCTTAACTCGCTTGATTCTGGTTGCCAGAACTTCGGCCTCTGCTGGGTCAATACCAAAGCCATCGGGACCGGCAAGGGCCTCACCGCCCAATTTGATGAGAATCCGTCGATACCTGACGTGTGCCATGTTACCTTCCTGACCGAGTGTAGAGAGAATGCGATGCGTCTGAGTCAGTTTTTGTTGTTAAGACCAAGAGCGTGGAGATTGTAACCTCTCTCCACGCTCTTGGTCTTTCTGGATTAGCCTCCCACCTCAAGGTGAGAGAAGCGCCGCACACGCATATTTTCGCCCAACGAGGCGATGTGATTAGTCACCAGATCCTTGATTTTGAGATCAGTATCTTTGACAAACGCCTGTTCCATCAAACAGGTTTCCTCATAAAATTTGTTGATCTTACCTTCGATGATACGATCGACGATATGCTCCGGTTTGCCTTCTTCGAGCATCTGTACGCGATAGATATTTTTTTCTTTTTCGAGTACATCTGCAGGGACATCTTCAGGGGTAAGATAGAGTGGCTTTACGGCAACGATGTGCATGGCAATATCATGTACCAGCGTTTGGAATTGAGGCGTACGGGCCACAAAGTCGGTTTCACAGTTGACCTCGACCAGCGCAGCGGCCTTTGAGCCCTGGTGTATGTAATGGCCGACCAAGCCTTCATTGGCCTCGCGGCTCGCTTTCTTGGCTGCGGCTGCAAGACCCTTCTCTCGTAAAGCTGTCACAGCGGCGTCAAAGTCGCCATTTGAGGCTTCGAGTGCTTTTCGGCAGTCCAATACGCCGGCGCCTGTGGCCGTGCGCAGTTCCTTGACCATTGCAGTTGTGATTTCCATGATCAAATTATCTCCTACAGCATCCAGGTAGTTGGATAGATTAAGTATTGGGTGATGAACAATAGTTGGGCGTAAAAAGACCTTCAGGGGCGTTAAACGATAGGCGGCTCGTCGTATCGATAAGCCTTTCGCATCCGTTGGCGCAGTCCCGAAGGTCCAGATAGTGTTTGACTATGCGTCTTCGGTTTCGGCTTTTTCCTCGGGTTCAGGCTCTGCGGCCACTTCGACTTTGGTTTCTGCGATGACTTCTTCTGCGACGCCTGTTTCTGCGACCACTTCCTCACTGTTTGATTCGACTACGGCCTTTACCGTTTTCTTGACCTCCGCTCTCTTGGTTCTGGTCTCTTTTTCTGGTTCGTCAGAGCCGATGCCTTCTTCCAACTTCGCCAATGTAGAAGGCCCAAGTAGTTCATCGATAGTGCGTTCACGGTCGTAAGTCGGGGCCGATGGCGATGCGATACCTGCTTCGATGGCTTGTTCCTCTGCCTCTGCCTGCATGGTCTCGCGCATGCTATGACCTGCCAGCACTGCTTCTGACATCTTACCGACCATCAAGCGAATGGCGCGAATGGCATCGTCGTTTGAGGGGATGATCAGATCGATGGGATCGGGATTGCAGTTGGTATCAACGATAGCGACAATGGGGATCTTAAGCTTGATTGCTTCTTTGACTGCCAGATCCTCACGGCGGATATCAACGATAAAGACGGCGTCGGGGAGTTTTTCCATCGTGCGTAGGCCGCCGACTCGGCGGTTCAGTCGCTCGATCTCTTCGTTGAGTTTGAGAACTTCTTTTTTTGGTAAACGTTTGAACTCACCATACTCGCGGCGGCGTTCCAGATCGATCATGTAATCGACACGGGAGCGAATGGTACGGAAGTTGGTGAGCGTGCCACCTAACCAACGCTTATTGACAAAGGGCATGGCACAGCGCAACGCTTCTTCTTCTATAATGGGCGCTGCCTGCCGTTTGGTTCCCACAAAAAGTACGGTTCCACCCTCAGTAACGGTATTTTGCACATAATTAGATGCGTTCTCGAGCTGACCAACCGTTTGTGAAAGATCGATAATGTGCACACCGTTACGCTCGGTGAAGATGAAGGGACGCATCTTCGGATTCCAGCGTTTGGTGCGGTGGCCGAAGTGAACACCCGCTTCCAGCAGGGACTTCATGCTAACAATAGCCATGAGTAAACATTCTCCTAGGTTTTGTTGGACCTTCGTCCAGGCTCTGATTCGGAACACCTGAGGTTGAGTCAGGCACAAGCTCCGGGAGACCACGGACGTGTGAGATAGATTAAAAGAGTAGGGCAGCTTCTGCCCAAGCGAGAATTATATCGCACAGCTAAGGGGTATCAAAATCTGGGATCGTGTGTAACGCCGAGGATGTCTAAAAAGTGGATAGGTCGCAGTAGTTTTTGAGATTAGAGATTAAGCGTGATCGTGAAGGGTGCCAATCTCTGATCTCCAACATCGATCCCTTAACCCCACAATAAACCCACTCGAGCCGATGGGGGTGCAAGAGCTGGTAATTCAATCATGGGTATCAAGAGGAATAACAACCCTGCTCCAGCGGCAATGCTCCAAGCCAACCGTCGCCAACGACGGCGCCAAGGCGACAGCAATCGTCACGCCCGGCAACGAGGTGGACACATCTTTACGGCAGAGCGCATAGGCAACACAGCCGCGCCGTCTAGCATTAGCCCCAGGGCGGCGATAGCTGTAGAGAGCGCTGTCATGGTATCGAAGTCGGTGTCAGCGCGGGCGCTACGGCGGATGGTACGATAAGCTTCGATTTTCTCCGCCTCATTGATTCCAGGTGCTTTTTCTTGCAGACGATCCCAGAATCGTCGGGCGAACGAGACCGGTCGGCTCAAGGGGCGCTTGACGATGAGCACAGGGACTTCAGCCTGCCTTGCCACTCGTTCGGGCACTTCGCCAAAGATGAAACGATTAAGTACCCCTTCCTGCGAGGCCTCGATCATCATCAGATCATCATCAGCAAGTGTACATTCTCCGAGGATACCTTCGGTAGCAGAACGATGCCTGATGACTTGAACCCGGATGTCATCGACCTCTCCATCATTCTTTTCGCTATACTCGATGACTCGAGCCTTTAACGAATCATGTGTTTGCCTCACCTTTTCGTTGTCGGCCGTGTCAGACACTACCGATAACAATGTGATCTCACCATCGTAAGCAGCGCTCAGGCTGCCTGCTAGCCCAATCGCCAGCCAGGCGTTAGGCCCACCGGCGCTGGGGATCAGGATGCGTCTGGGGATGGGAGCATGGTCGTTTCCCCGCCACACCACCAGATCGCAGGGCACATCCAGCAACAGGTCACTGAGGATCAGATCGTTGTCGTCGGATAGACGCCCGATGGGTCGGCTCCAACTCAACAACAACAGGGGTTCCAGTGCAGCAACCGTCTCGCGAATCACGCCAGCAGTATTGTGCCCCTCCCGCTGCAGGATCTCGACCGGCACACCCTCGCCGCGCGCTTGATCGGCGCGCTCATCCAGCCAGCTCATATCTTCGGACAAAGCACCTGCTCGTTGGTGGGTGGCCAGGCTGACGTGCAGTAGAGCCACCTTTGCCTGCCGTGCCAATGCGATCGGTATGACGAGTGGCAAGAGGTTGCCGATCTGTGAGTCAGAGGCGGCTGGGACCAGGATAATGTTCGAGGACATGACGGTCGTGTGAGATATCCGAGGAGAGAGTATCAGCCAACATGGTATCATAGAGTGGAGGTGGGTTATGAATCCAGATGTGTTCCGGCTCTGTGGTATAATTCCACCAACGTCATTCACCATTATTTCGTAAGGATTTTCCAAGAAGTAAAAATATCCAAAAATCCTTGAGCAACTCCAGAAAATATCACCAGTTTGGGATACTTATTTTTCTGGAGTTGCCTAACACTCTAGCAATCGGTACAAAAAAGTGGCAAATCAATTCGACTATGATGTCATCATCTTGGGGGGCGGACCTGGCGGTTATGTGGCTGCCATTCGCGCCGCCCAACTAGGTCTGAAAACAGCGGTTGTCGAAAAAGAAAATCTGGGGGGCGTTTGTCTGAATTGGGGCTGTATCCCTAGCAAGGCTCTGATCCGCAATGCCGAGATCGTTGGTATCCTGGGGCGAGGCAGGGAATTTGGATTCAGTTTTGAAAACCTCTCCGTGGACTACGGTGTGGCCGTTAAACGCAGCCGCCAGGTCTCTAACAGGTTGGTCAAAGGCGTCGGCTTTCTCATAAAGAAGAACAAGATCGATGTCATCGATGGCTTTGGCGTCCTGAACGATGCCCACTCTATCCAGGTGGGAGATAAGGCTTACAGCACGGCCAACATCATCCTCGCCACCGGAGGTAGCCCGGTTGTGCTACCTGGCATGACGGTGGACGGCGAGCGTTTGCTCACCTATCGTCAGGCCATCGTGCAAGACAAACTGCCCGGATCACTTCTTGTTGTCGGGGCCGGGGCAATCGGTATGGAATTTGCTTACGTTTACAATGCTTATGGTGTCGATGTCACGGTGGTAGAGATGTTGCCCCATGTGTTGCCCAACGAGGACGAAGATGTGGCCGATGTGGTTGCCAAATCCTTCAAAAAACAAGGCATCCGCACCCTGGCGAATACGCGCACCGAGACCGTCGAAGTGACCGAAGCTGGTGTCAATGTTTCGCTCAAAGACCTTGCCAGCGGAGAAGAAGAAAAGGTGCTGGTGGATCAAGTTCTTGTCGCCGTGGGTGTGCGACCCAATAGTGATGGTATCGGGTTGGAAAAAGCAGGTGTTGCCAGCGACCGCGGGTGGGTGCTGATTAACAGTGTTATGCAAACCAATATCTCCAATATCTACGCCATCGGCGATCTCACAGGCAAGCTGGCGTTGGCGCATGTTGCCAGTGCGCAAGGCATGGTCGCTGCCGAGACCATTGCCGGTGATGAAACCCAGCCAATCGATGACTATATGAATATGCCGCGCTGTACTTACTGCAATCCACAAGTGGCCAGCCTGGGTTGGACCGAAGCGCAGGCACGCGAACAGGGGTATGACCTCGATATCGGCCAATTCCCCTTCCAGGTCAATGGTAAGGCGTTGGGTTTGGGCGAGCGCGAAGGGTTCATTAAGATCATCTCAGATGCCAAATATGGCGAGATACTGGGCATACATATGGTAGGGCCAGAGGTGACAGAACTGTTGCCGGAACTCAGTCTGGCTCGGATGATGGAACTAACCCCGGCCGAAATCGCTCGAAACATCCATGCCCATCCCACACTGTCTGAAGTGATTATGGAAGCGGCCCATGCTACGTTGGGGCATGCGATTCACACCTAGCCATGACTTTAGGGATCGGAGATTGGTGATTGAAGCCGTTCCGCGCAAACGCAATCTCTACTCTCCAGTCTACAACACCATCCCATGAACATCATTCCCGTTATTCACTACGGTCTGGGCCCCATCGGCCAATCCATTGGCAGAGCGGTAGCCGCACAAAACCGGTTGATCTCTGTCGGCGCCGTCGATGTCAATCTTGCCATTGCCGGCCGACAGTTGGCGGAACTCTGTGACAGCAACTTACCCCCCTTGATCGTGGTCAACAGCCTGGCGGAGCTATCCTGTGAGGCCGGTGCTGTCGTACTGCAGGCAACGGTATCCACGTTGGCAGAAGCGCGGCCTCAATTGCTGGAGGCCATTGCTCGAGGCTATCACGTGGTATCTACCTGCGAAGAATTGATCTGGCCTTGGCATGATTATCCAGCCTTTGCCAAAGAGCTAGATGCATCGGCGCGCAGAAGTGGTGTCGCTATCTTGGCAACTGGCGTCAATCCGGGCTTTGTCATGGACACCTTGCCGTTGTTGCTCAGCCGAGCGACCGACAAAATCGAGGCAATTCACATTTCACGCATTGTCGATCTGAACGACCGCCGTCGGCAATTACAACGTAAGATGGGTGTAGGCCAGTATCCCGATCGAGTACAGGCACTGCTGGAGGAGGAACGTATTGGCCATATCGGTCTTGCCACCAGCTTACACATGTTAGCGGCTGGCCTTGGCTGGCAATTGGATGTCATCGATCTCGACAATCGTCCCATCGTTGCCAAAGACGCAACCGAAACCGGCCTGGGTAAGGTGCCCGCAGGCGCTGTGATCGGCGTGCGCCAGCAAGCTCTGGGTATGGTTGGTGGGATGCCCCGCATTATCCTCAATCTAGTTATGGAAGCGGACACCGAGGGGGGGACACGCGACGAGATCTTGATTGATGGCGAACAATGTATGCGCTTGCGTTTGGACGGACTTCAAGGCGATCTGGCGACATCTGCCCTGGTCGCCAATTACTCATTAAGTGTGCGAAACTTGAAACCAGGTTTGCACACTGTGCTCTCCGCTCCCTTAGAACCGAAAATTCAATAACTTACGGAACTCTACCCTCAAATCAGGAAGCAAATCTACAAGTTGTTTTGCCTAAGCCCTTATTGCCATAGCGAACTCATTTTCAATCACCGATATTTCCACCTATGTCCTCTACACCCATCGAACTGGATCCTTCACCACCACGGCATAAATGGCATGAATCGCAATTGACCCGAGGGCGTCGCCCCGACTGGCTGCGCGTGCAATCTGCCGATAGTCCCAATTATCGCCGCCTGAACGCCCTCATGCGCAACCAGAGCCTGAATACCGTTTGCGAAGAGGCCGGTTGCCCCAACATCGGCGAATGTTGGGGGCGAGGGACTGCCACTTTTCTGTTACTCGGTGAGACTTGCACCCGCTCTTGTGGTTTTTGCAAAATAAAAACTGGACGCCCCGGCAAGGTCGATATCCTCGAGCCGCTGCGCGTGGCTCATAGCGTAAAGACCATGGCCTTGCGCCATACTGTACTGACCTCGGTCAACCGCGATGAATTGCCCGAAGGTGGCGCCTTCATCTTCGCCGCCACCTTGCGCAAAATCCGAGAATTTGTGCCAGAGTGTACCATCGAGGTGTTGATCCCAGATTTTATGGGCAATGCCAATGCCTTGCACACGGTGATGACCGCAGGTCCAGAGATACTCAATCATAACACTGAAACTGTCCCGAGGTTGTATCACCGGGTTCGTCCGCAGGCGAAGTATGAACGTTCGTTAGAAGTGCTGAAACAGGCTAAGGCCATGGATCCGGGCACATTGACCAAATCGGGACTGATGGTGGGGTTAGGGGAGCGATGGCAGGAGATTATTTCTGTCATGGAAGGGTTACGCTCGGTCGACACCGATATCCTCACCATCGGCCAATATCTACAACCTACACGCTTCCATCTACCCATCGAACGCTATTACACGCCTAAAGAATTCAAAGAAATCGGGCGATTAGGAGAGAAAATGGGCTTCAAATGGGTCGAATCGGGTCCCTTGGTTCGATCATCGTATCATGCTGAGGGTCAGGCCCGGCTCACCCGCCGCGGCGCTGATCTGGAGAGCGTTACAATTTGACAGTGTGCATTTCTTCGTATAGCATTCAAGAAGTTAAATGTGATATCACCTCCTTGTCCGCGTCGTTTCAGCCCAACAACGACGTAGTGAGAGGGCGGACCGAACTGCATCTACTTGGTGCGGTTTCAGTTCGCCCTCTTTTGATTTATGGGGTAGATATCCCCATTTGTACTGCCAAGAACGAATTTCTCATAGTCATTTCAAGGAGAAGTGCTTTGCAAATACGGGGCAAGTTGTCTAATATGGACCGTAGCCACTCATCATGTACGATTACCGCGCAAAAGCGCTTGCACTAGCAGCTCAATTGACAACCTGGCGACGTGATTTTCACCAACACCCTGAGTTGGGGTTTGAGGAGACACGGACGGCGGGCATTGTCGCCGAGTACCTGCACTCATTGGGCATCGAGACAACGCCCGGTGTAGGAGGTACAGGTGTTGTTGGTCTCATCGAAGGATCTAGTGAGGGGCCGACGGTTTTGCTTCGTTTCGATATGGATGCGTTGCCTATCGAAGAAGCAACCGGGCTTCCCTATTCCAGCCAGACGCCCGGTGTCATGCATGCCTGCGGGCACGATGGCCACACTGCCATCGGTTTGGGCGTCGCCACTCTTTTGGCCGAATCCACTACACAATGGCCGGGCCGGGTTAAGCTGCTCTTTCAGCCGGCCGAAGAAGGGATGGGTGGCGCCTTAGCGACTATTCGTGATGGTGTTTTAGAGCATCCGAAGCCCGACGGATCTTTTGGTCTCCACCTGTGGAATCAATTCAGCAGTGGCCGCATTATTGTGCAAACCGGCCCCCTCATGGCGGCCGCCGACCGCTTCAGTATAGAGATCGTCGGTAGTGGTGGTCATGGCGCTCAGCCTCACACGACGATCGACGCCATCATGGTGGGTGCGCAAACTGTAAACGCACTGCAGAGCATTGTCAGTCGTAATATCCCGCCGCAAGAAACGGTCGTGCTTACGGTAGGCAGTTTTCATGCTGGTGATGCCTTTAATGTCATTGCCGACCATGTCAAGATGTCAGGGACTCTGCGTACTTTCGATCCAATTGTACGAGAGAAGCTGATTCAACGTATGGACGAAATGCTGGCCGGTATTACGGCAGCACATGGTGCGAGCTATGACTTCACCATCGATGCAAACCATGTGCCGGCCGTTATCAACGACCCTGTTTCAACACGGGCTGCAGCCAGCGCGGCCTCAGCCTTGTTCGGTGAAGCGCAGGTGGATCATTGTAAACCACTCATGGTCGCTGAAGACATGTCAGAGATCATCAATCGATCGGGAGGATGTTACCTGTTGTTGGGGGCGAAGCCTCCTGAAGGTCGCTGGGGGCCTCATCATAGCCCTACCTTTGATATCGATGAAGCCATGCTCCCCGAAGCTGCTGCGCTAATGGTGGCGACGGCGGTAACCTATTTGAATCAGGAGAAGCTATCGTAAAGCGACATCAATGCCGCTTGCCTGGATGCACAACACAAATGCTGCGCTGTTCGTCGCACATTTTGTCGAGGCAGATGCTGTATAGGAATCCACTATGAGAATCGCGATCTTAGGCGCAGGTGCACTTGGCTCTTTCTATGGTGGTTATCTCGCCAGGGCCGGCATGGATGTCACTTTAATTGGCCGACCGCCACATATGAAAGCTGTACAAGGGAATGGCCTGCACATAACAGGACATGATGCGTTTATCGCACGCCCTTCGACCACCCTCGATGCCGGAACCCTAAAGGAGATTGATCTGTTACTCATCTCTGTACGCACTACAGACTTGGAACGAGCCTTGCAAGATGTTTCACATCTGCGACCGGAAATCGTGGCGTCATTTCAAAACGGTCTTCATATCGAAGAGAAGATCGAATACGTTTTCGGGCCCGGCCCGGTATTGGGCGCGAGTAGTGTGGTAGGTGCTCGTATGGTAAAACCGGGCCATGTTCACTGCGACTTTTTTGGACACACGTGGTTTGGTGAACGTGACCACCATATCACCCCCCGAGTACGAGGTGTCGTAAAAATATGGAGAAAAGCAGGTTTACTCGCCACTCTCACTGAGGATATACAGGCGGTAGAATGGTCAAAGCTTGCCTACTTGCTGCCGGTATCGACAATCAGCGGCCTGACCCGTCTGCCCTACCATCAGATCTTACAGAGCCCTGATCTCGCATACCTCTTTATTCAAATCGTACGGGAAGTAAATAACGTTGCCCGTACCTATGGCATCGAATTGCAGGACTACCCGGCCATCAATCTCCGTACACTCATCGATCGCCCTTTTCAAGAGGGCGTACGCTTTTTGGCGGCGAGGGGTATTGCCTTGGAGCGAGATGGCCAGACTGACATCAATGCCAACATGCTCACCGACATCTTGCGCCGGCGTCCCACCGAGATCGAGGCCTTTGCCGCTGATCTCATGCGGCATGCTCAAGATGCGGGGCTAGCCTTGCCAGCTATCTCGCTCGTCTATCGGGCCATACGGGGTATCGATGCCCTGACAGGCGGAACCAAGAGCGAATTACAGTCGTCAGCATAGAGTCAATGTCATTAGGTTAAAGGACTTAAGTAGATAAGTAGATAAGACAATTGATGCAACAGATGTATCTTCTCAATATTCCTGGGTCACTCACCGAATGAATTCGAGATATGGGGGCGGGGTTCTACGAACCTACGCCGAACGTCCACCTTCGTGGACGGATTGGTTCCCCCAAGTTATTGAGAAGATACCAAGAAATGGCGAACTCCCTTGTCAGTACTGGACGGACTATTCTTGATGAACTGAATAACTTCCTGCCAAAACTGCTTGTTATCCTGAATGCTTTACTATCCACAGAATGCATAATTTCTTCGCTACGATGAATTGCGGAGAAGTCGGTAATTTCTGTTGCATCCCACTTATTCGCTTGCTCGTTTTTGACTGTACTGAAAATATGTTGATATTGAGAAATTTGCATACTTGTGAAATAATGATGATTATCTGGCATAATGAACCTTAATTCGCAAAATTGAAATGATTTCGAGATTTGTAAATTATGGTCTTGATAATGGCTAGACATTGTTGTTATGTGCAATAAAGATCTAATTTTATGTCATTGTATTACGATTCTGAGTGTTACAACTATGTTATCCATTTGAAAAATATCACCACCCGATACTGCTCCCTTGTTTACTTGTTTCTTGTCTACTTTACAGGTCTACATTTACGGTGATTCCTGGTCAATGAGTCAACCTTGGTAGTTACCTCTGTCCTAAGTATTATAGTTTCCTACGATTTTCTCTTATGTCCTGGTTTATTATCGATAGCTCTGGTTACCGCTATCCTGTCGACACAGTTGGCCTCAGGATCGGCCGCGCTGCCGGCAATGATGTTGTTCTTAATGATGACGAAGCTTCGCGATTTCATGCCTTGGTACAAACTCAGGCCGAAATAGCCTGGCTCTATGATCGCGAGAGCTCCAATGGCGTCTATGTGAACGAGAGGAGGATATCAGGGCCCTATGAGCTGCAATCCGGCGATGCAGTCCAAGTAGGACAGACACGTTTGCAGGCCGAATATGTGCAAACACCCGGCCTTGACCCTGACGAGAGGAGTAGTGTCTCGTCCGACCACCGCACCAGTTCCGGCATATGGCAGGCGGCACTTATCGGCGCCGCAATTGGGCTGGTGGCCCTGGCGGTGGTGCTGATGGTGTTTGTCCGCCCCATCATTGATGATGTGTTCGAATCAGAGCTTGCCACGCCTGCGCAAGCCAATATTTACGACGACGCCTTGCGTTCGATCGCATTCCTGCTCACACCTATCGAGAACACAACCCGTGCTGTGGCAGGTACGGGTGTGGTGATGAGTGAAAGTGGGCGCTTACTTACGGCCTATAACATTGCATACGATCCGATTACTGATCAACCCCATAATCGTAAAAGCCAGGTCTTGGTCGGGCTGAACAGCTCTGGACGGTATACAGGCGCTCCCCCTGATACCTGGTATCAGGCACGGGTGGTGCGCGCAGATAGACAGCGAGATCTTGCCGTTCTCCAGATATTTGCCAAAGAAAATGGGTCACCACTGCCAAACAGTTTTCGATTACACCCTGCTACGTTTATCGCACCGCCAGCACAGGCAGGGAGCCCTGTTTCTGTGATTAGTTATCAAGGAGGGATGGGCTCGCACCAACGGGCCGATTCCAGCACCGTCGTTTTGGGGCAGGGAAGTATCCTCGGGTTTTTACCCGACTCCAGCCTGAACGCCGAACGTAGCTGGATACAAAGCGATATTGCGCTTGATCTGCAACATGCCGGCGGTTTGGCATTGGATCAAACAGGTACGCTTATAGGTTTATATACCGGGATCAATGCCACAAGCGATACAGGTACCGGTAGCCTATTACGCCCATTTGAAGTGGCACAACCTTTATTGGCTGGAACTCCGTAAGCTTTGAGCGGGCCCCATCTCAAAGCGATGGGAGGTAGAGGGTGGCATGTTTGGCTCAATGACCGTTAACTTGTACCCGTCCACAGCGGTATGGGCATGTCCACCTCAGTACGAGTTCGGGGCTACGACATTCCGCTTTTTCGTCTTCTCAAAACACACTCCAGAATAAAGATCATCGTGATAAATTCCAGAACTGTATCAAATTACGATCTTAAGAATTCGATTTCCAAGAACCGAATGACCGGCTTGTGGCGGATGATGACCGGTTTCCGGCTTATCTACCTGGCTGCTCTGGTCGGTCTGGGTGTTGCCGCTCTGGCGAAGACAGCTACTTATCTGTTGCTCCGCCGCTTTATCGACGAAATCCTCGGTCAGGGTTACCCCTGGCAAACGCTAGCGCTGGTCGCGGCAGGTTTTCTTGTTCTTGCCTTGTTCGAGGGTGGGTTTACCTTTCTCAGTGGGCGATGGGCCGCACAAACGGCGGAAGGGACCGCGTTGCGTTTACGTAACTACCTCTTCAACCACATACAGCGCCTGAATTTCACCTACCACGACAACGTGAAGACCGGTGAACTCATCCAACGTTCGACCTCAGATGTCGAAGCCGTGCGTCGGTTTTATGCCGACCAGGCTATTGGTCTGGGGCGTATAGTCATCTTGTTTACGGTAAATTTCTTTGCCATCTGGTTTTTGAGCCCGCAACTGGCATTGATATCGGTTATCGTCGTGCCCTTCCTGCTCATTGTTTCGATCTTTTTCTTTGGACGTGTGTCCAAACGTTACGAAGCATATCAGGAGCAAGATGCCACACTGTCAACGACGCTCCAGGAGAATCTATCTGGTGTGCGGGTTGTGAAAGCATTTGGACGACAGGATTTCGAGATGGAGAAGTTCGAGGTTGATAATCTGGAGAAGTACGCTCGCGCCAAACGCCTGGTCCTCATGCACTCACTCTACTGGCCGAGTTCAGATATTCTGGCCGGATTCCAGATGCTGTTCGGGTTTGTTGCGGGCGCTATCATGGCGATCAACGGCGCCATTTCTGTGGGAACTTACGTGGCCTATGCCGGTATGGTGATCTGGATCATCTGGCCGATGCGTGGCCTTGGCCGTATTATTGTGCAGATGTCGACAGGCCTGGTTTCTTACGACCGCGTAACTGAGATCATAAAAGAGGATGAAGAGCCCCTCAATGTAGGTAGCCTCGCGCCTGAAGATCACACCCGTGGCGAATTAATCTTCGACAATGTTAATTTCGCTTACGGCGGGGGAGAGCCTGTACTAAAAGGCATCCGTTTCTCATGTCGGCCCGGTCAGAGTGTGGCATTGTTGGGTTCGACCGGTTCGGGTAAGACTTCGCTGGTGAACCTGTTGCCGCGGTTTTACGATTACACAAGTGGTAGCATCACACTCGATGGGGTGGAACTCAATACCTATACACGCAAATACCTGCGCAGCCAGATCGGTATCGTCGAGCAAGAACCCTTCCTTTTCTCACGTAGCCTGCGTGAGAATATCTCCTATGGCGCAACGCATGAAGTCACAGACGAGGAAGTGTACGAGGCGGCAAGGGCAGCCGCCATTCACGAGGTTATTCTCACCTTTCCCGAAGGTTATGACACACGGGTGGGAGAAAAAGGTGTTACGCTGTCTGGCGGGCAGAAACAACGCATTGCCATTGCCCGCGCACTGTTACGTGATCCTCGTATTCTCATTTTAGATGACGCTACTTCCTCTGTCGATACCGAAACGGAGAGTTCGATCCGTGGGGCATTGCAACACTTGATGGAGGGACGTACTACATTCATCATAGCCCATCGCATACAGAGCGTTATGAATGCTGATCTCATTCTGGTTTTAGACAAGGGCGAGATCGTTCAGAATGGTACGCACGAAGAGCTAGTGGCACAAACGGGCATCTACCGAGACATCTACGACATACAATCACAGATCGAAGAAGAGTTGGAGCAGGATCTCGAACTGGCCGTATAGATGAGTACTTCTCATGCGCCGCCGGCGCCGTCTATTTCCGGTCTTCATTTCGTGTTTTCTCACCGCATCTGTACGTTCATTCTACAATTCATCTTTCTGCTCTTTCAAAAATTCAACAACAATCATGAGTGATCAATACGAATTTGAAGAGGAAGAATTTTCCACACAATTTACAGGCAGTACCCTTAGACGAATGCTGGCCCAGGCGTTACCCTATTGGCATCTTTTGTTGGTGTTTCTGGTAGCGATTGCATTGGTCTCAGGCCTCGACTCCTACTTCACCTTTCTTAGCGCCCGCATGATCGATGAGGGCATTGTTGCCGGCAATCAGCAGGTGCTACTCGATATCGCCACACGCTATGGCGCCCTGATCGTCATCCAGTCCATCGCCATCTTCGGTTTCATCTGGGCGGCGGGCCTGTTGGGTGAGCGCGTCCAGTATGATCTGCGCAAAAAGCAATTCAATCACCTACAAGATCTATCGTTCTCCTACTATGATCGCACCCCTATAGGCTGGATCATGTCTCGTGTCACTTCCGATACCGAACGGATCGGTTGGCTTGTCAGTTGGGGGGCTTTGGATGTGGTCTGGGGTGTGGCGAACATTCTCACAGCTCTCTATTTTATGGCGATCATCAACTGGCAACTGATGTTGATCGTACTTATGGCTATCCCCTTACTCTTTATTGTCGCCATCCAGTTCAAAAAGCGTATTCTCGTAGAGTTCCGGCTCGTGCGCAAGGTAAACAGTAAAATCACCGGCGCACTCAATGAAAACATCACCGGAGTTCGCGTTGTCAAGGCTCTGGGGCGAGAACGAGGCAATCTCACAGAGTTCGAAGAGATCTCGGATGAACGTTTTCGGGCAGGCTACCGCGCTGCCTGGTTGTCGGCTCTCTTCTTGCCGGCCGTGCAGTTCATCAGCGCCATGGCTGTGGGTGCAGTGGTTGTGGCCGGCGGCTTGCAGGCCGAGTACGGCACGATGACCATAGGTGGTATCTCGGCCTTTATCTCGTACATCACCTTTATGATGTGGCCGATTATGGATTTGGCTCGTGTCTACGCCGAGACACAGCACGCGGTGGCCTCGGCCGAGCGCGTATTCTCGCTGGTCGATGCCGTACCCGAAGTGCAAGACCAGGCAAACGCAATCGAACCCGAGAACATGCTCGGAGATATCGAGTTCGATCACGTCGAATTCTATTACGAGAAAGACAAACCCGTGCTGCAAGATTTAACTCTTACCGTCAGACAAGGTGAAACAATCGCTTTGGTAGGCGCTACGGGTGGTGGTAAATCGACCATTGTCAATCTCTTGTGCCGTTTTTACGAGCCCAAACAGGGTGTCGTTCGCATCGCCGGCCGGGACTACACCACCTATTCGCAGCATGCTATCCAGTCTCATCTGGGCATCGTTCTGCAGACTCCGCACCTGTTTTCGGGGTCGATTTGCGACAATATTCGTTACGGCGATCTGCAAGCTACCGATGTCGAAGTAGAGGCTGCAGCCAAGCTGGCGGGCGCCCATGAATTCATCATGGCCTTGGAGAATGGTTATGAGGAGGAGGTGGGTGAGGGAGGTGTTTTACTCTCGGTCGGGCAGAAACAACTTGCCAGCCTTGCCCGCGCCATTCTTGCCAAACCCGATATCTTCATTATGGATGAAGCGACAAGTTCTGTTGATACGCTAACAGAGGCCCATATCCAGAAGGGCATGGATCAGATAATGGAAGGGCGCACCAGCTTTGTGATTGCCCATCGCTTGTCCACCATTAAGCGAGCCGACCGCATTCTTGTAATCGAACAGGGCCGTGTTGTCGAGCAAGGTTCTCACGCCGAGTTGATCGAACTGCACGGGCAGTATTACCGATTATACACCCGCCAGTTCCGCCACGAGCGCGAACAGCAGATCGAATTCCTGCAAGGGAATCAGCCACTAACGGCGTAGTACTTGGGTTGGTCTTTGTGATCTGTTCCACCAGACCGATTGTTTTTGTGCTACAATAGGCTTGTAGCTAACCGACAGATCAAACGTGTCTTCTCAATAAGTAGGGGCGCACCCTTGCGGTCGCCCGTCGGGCAGGTGCAAGACCGTGCTCCTACCCCGAATTATTGAGATGATACGATCAAACTTTCTAGTGAGTACGTTTTCGCTATGGGTATTCTAGACATCAAACCTATTGCGGCAGTCCGCCGAAATCATGCCATAGAGCACACCACCATCCATATCCTGAGCCGGATGGTTCCTCAGACCAATATTGCAGGTCGTTCGAATAGCCGTGGATTTGTGTTATATGGCGATCTCAAAACAGACTCCATTCGCCTTGCAGTAACCGAAGCGATTGAGCGCCTGCAGGCCGGTGAAAATCATTTGGCAATTCACCCCAACTGTGGCACCAATCTGGTTACCACAGCGTTTCTTGCCGCTGGCGCCACACTTGTCTTTAGCGCTGGACGAGGGCGCCATCCCCTGGATAGAATACCCGCCGGCATACTCGGCGCCCTGTTAGGTGTTTTTGTCGCGCAATTCGTTGGCGCCAATCTGCAGGAAAAGATCACCTGCGATTGTTCAAATGCTGTGACTTTAGCTAGAACTTCTTGAAACATCCGATCCCAGCACCGTATGTGGCTGCTGTGCCTACATGTGGTATGGGTTGGACTTCCAGACGGCCTTGCACGCCCGCTGGGGGCAGCCCGATTATCGGGATCTGATGGGGTACGTGGATCGGATTGTCCGACGCCGGTATGTCGATCGGGGACGACTCTACGTGACGGGAGGATCCTACGGCGGGTA
>PIVW01000465.1 GCA_003353825.1 Chloroflexota bacterium | reverse complement strand
GGTGGGGGGTGGGGAGAGGGGTGACAGGATGGAGGGGTGACAAGGTGACAGGGTGATGTGTTATTGAGGATTTGAGCGGATCATGTGAGGTTATTGCCAACGGCTAACTGCCAGTTGTCCTCTTGTTGGTTTTCGAGTGATTGGCGGGCGGTTTCGACCCCTGCCTGCCGCCAGGATTCGGCCTGGGTTTGCAGGTCGGATTGCAATTGGGTGTAGGCTTCGGGTTCCATTTGTTGGGCGAATTGGGCGAAGAGATTGTCCAGTTGCTGGGCCAGGGGCATGCCGATGGCAGCGGCGATTGCGCGGGCCAACCACCACGCGCCGAGGGCGGGTTGCTGGGATTGTAACGCCCAAAATGAATCGGCTCCGTTTTTCAGATCAAGCGCCTGGCCGAGTCGATCCCCGATCACTGAATGAACGTTAAAGGCCTCGTCAAAAAGTAACACTGCCTGAACGTGGTTACCGGCCGCGGCTGCGGCACGACCCATGTAGCCCAAGTCTGCACCCATACCCAGACGGTCTCCGATCTCATTATGCGCTTCGAAAGCGCCGCGGTATTTTTCAAAAGCTCCGGTGGGATCACCTTCTGCCAACAGCAGATTACCCAGGCGCTGTTGCACGTTGGCTTGGCCGAGGCGGTCTCCGATGGCGGGATAGATGTCGAGTGCGGCCTGGTAGTGCTGTCGTGCCCCCGCCAAATCAGACTCACGCAGGGCGAGGTCGCCCAAGGCCTTATGCACGTTGGCTTGGCCGAGGCGGGCTCCGATGGCGGGATAGATGTCGAGTGCGGCCTGGTAGTGCTGTCGTGCCCCCGCCAAATCATCCTCACGCAGGGCGAGGTCGCCATTCATTTTTGCAGCAGAAGCGCTGAGATTGGCATCTTCCAGTTCTTCTGCCAGGGTAGCAGCTGCATGGGTAGCCTCTCGGGCCAATGACAGCCGATCTACAAAATAGCTAAGGCGTGCAACTTTTAGATAGAGTTCTGCCAGGAACGCGTGGGGTGGATCAGATGCGGCAAGTAAGTCATCGAGCAAACCCTGGTAGAGGCGAAGTTGGCGTTGGATGTCCTCAAGGCTCTCGATCGTGATGTCCGCAGACGCGTAGGAGTTTAGTGTTTGCTCGGGCAGTGAATGCTGGATGGAAAAGTCAAATATACCACTGCGCTGCGCCCAAAAATGGGGTGCTAGCTTGGCCGCCTGCCCACGTTGGCGGACATTCAGCCAAAACACTAGACCATGTGGATGATCCGAAAACAATTCGCGATTGTAATCCAAAGTTTTCCATACATTCTCGCCCGCCCGTTCGAAATCGAAGAAATGAACCACGGTTCGTTCACTACGCTGCTCCTCAGTCAGTGTGTCCAAATAGCTAAGGGGAAAGGGTTTGTTTGGAGCATAGGTCCATTGTCGCACGGGTAAGGGCGCGACCAAAGTTTCTAGTGCATCGACGACTGTTTCCCGTGTCACTGCATCGTTATAAAGTGCGAACGCCCAGCATCCCTCGCGTGCGTGTCGTAACAAGACCACAAGATTGGTGAAATCATCCTGAGCCAGCACACCCGAGAGCGGTCCTTGGAATAATTCGTAGGCGGAGCTATCTGTCTGACTCTGGACGTGGTCTTTATGCATCGTTCCGGCAACAGACATCAATTAGCACGCTCCTCCAACAGTTTTTTGACGACAGGATGCACATCACACCAGGCACTACCGTTGCTGTCACCATTTTCATATTGGAGCAAGGCCAGCGACTGTAACAACTCTTGTACCTCAGGATCACTGCTCAAACGTTTGTCGGCAAAGCGAGCGGCAAGCGTTTCATAGTCCTGTTCACGCAAGGCAGCTATAAAGTCGTTACGTAGCTCGGTGACCGCTCGTTCGGCATCTTGAGTATCAATGCGGTGATCGCCACGACCCAGGGCATTGACGGCGGCGAATTGTGTGAGGCCGATCAGTCCACGCACCAGCCCGCCGCTGGCGTCGATCAAAAACTCTTTGGCTTCAATGGTGATCAAATGCTCAAACATTCTGTTGAACAAGATGTGTTCTATCGTTTCCCACCCCGCATCGTCTCGATCGCCATTTCGTTTATATAGCTTGATATTAGGTAGTAAAAAGCGATGCCGGAAATAGTCCTTGAAAAGACCGAATTCGCGGTCATACCACAGGGCGATGTTGAAAGTATAGATAACGGAGAGACCAAAGGCAGTGAGTGTTGTAGGATGGCCGAAAAACAGCTTGCGGGCACGTTCACGATCCGGTTTATCTGTGTCGTCGAAGACCAATAATACCGGCTTTTTCGTAGCTACACGGATCAATCCGGCTAATGCGTTTGTCCGCTCAATTACCTCGGAAAGACGATCTTCCATGCGTTGGCGGATATGCTCTCTTGTGGGGGCTTCGTTAGTGTATTTAGTTTCGAACTCGAAAACAAGGGCACTTACTTTGGCACCTAACTCCAAGCCTTCACCGGGTTCGCGGTATGGGATCGAACCAAAAACCCGTGTACTGATAAAGTCAGAAAGCCCTTGCCATGCTTCCTGTAGTCGCTGTGCGGGAGCCTGAGCTACTACTTCGGTACTTGTCGCAGCCTTGAATAACTCCATCGCCGCGATCAGTACAACATCAACATAGGTAAGATCCATTGGCTGCACGATATTACGCGTCGAGACATGAACGATAAAGAAGTCCTCTTTCAGTTCTTCGCATAGCATGTTTAATTCAGTGGACTTCCCACTGCCCGTGTGGCCGGTAAACAACAATCTAACAGGCTCCCCTCGGTCCAGATCAGTGACCCGTAGCCAGATAGCCATATCACGACGGGCCATACTTCCGCGATCCACAAAATAGGCCAGTTGTTCTCCTACCAGCGGTTTCTGGGGGTTAAACAAATAGATTACATCGGCTAGGGTGTCGGCGCGCTCAATCTCTGAATCTGTACCCCAACGAAATGTTTCAGATTCCTTTGTCATGAAAATCGCCTCATGTTAAGGTGGCTCTAATTGATGCACGCGATGCTTGCAATGCCTGTTCGTAATAGGTGCTGGCCTTGGCCAGATCGCCGTTACGTTCAGCCAGATCACCCAGCTTCTGCAATAGTTCCACTTCCTGCTGGCGGGGGTCGGGGGCGGGTTGGGTGTCGCTGGCCACATCAGGTTGCGCCATCTCCTTGACGAAGGCGTCATCGCGCAGTAAGTTTGCCAAATGCTCCCCCTGTGGTGTCAGCGCCACAAAAGACTTGCCATAGGTAGCCCCTGGCATCTCCGAGACCTCCAGCACCCGCTTCTCTCGCAGACCGGCGATCGGTTTAGCCACCTCATCAGGAAACTTGAGCACGCGCACCGCGATCTCCAGCGGCGCGGCCGGGCCCCTGTCGTGCAGAGAGAGGGTGATCTCCTGTTCCACCGGCGACAAGCCGCGCGCTATCTCCAGCATCGTTCCGAGTTCATAGACTGTTTTCATCGCCATAATCACCTCCAGAGAATGAGGCTGTTTTCTAGACCAATATCGTCTATCTATCATATCATAGCTGTGACGCTTGCACGAAAGATTATCCTGACCGATCCCCATGAGGTTGCCGTGTCTGCTAAAAAAATTGTCAAGAAATACAAATCCGCCGGTGGCATCGTCCTCGATGATGACGGGCGGGTGTTGTTGTTGGAACGCCATGTGCCGCGCGCACACACACCCAGCCACGAGATCCGCCTGCCCAAAGGTCATATCGAAAAAGGGGAAACGCCGGAGGAGGCTGCCCTGCGCGAGGTCGGCGAGGAAAGTGGCTATTGGGGTGTGGACATTGTGGCTGATCTGGGCAAACACAAGGTCGAATTCGAGTTCAAGGGCAAACGCATCAGGCGCAAAGAGCGCTACTATCTCATGCGCCTTGCCGATCCCGCTCGGGGTGAAACCCAACCAAGCCAACCCGATGCCGAAGAAGCGCTGTTCGAACCCCTTTGGGCAGTTGATCTGAAAGAGGCCGAGACCTTGCTCACCTTCGAGTCGGAGAGGGAGTTTGTGCGGCGGGCCCGAAGGTGGCTGGCAAAAGAGTCGTTAGGCGTTGACTGTTAACTGTTGGATGTTGATTGTTTGGCGCTATCTTCGAGACTGAGGTTAGCGAGCGCTGAACACTCACTACAAACTGCTAGACTGCTCGATTCCATACAACAAGATCATCGCCAAGCTGTGTCCACTGAGGTGAATCCAGGCGATAAACTGGTTCATCTCCTTTGGCGTCAAGGCTCTCGACAGCGTGCAGCCCCCCGACCAGATGCGGGCTGATGGTGATGACGATTTGGTCGGGTATTCGTTTTTCGAGAAAGGCAGTGATCACTTGCGCGCCTCCCTCCACCATGAGCCGCTGGATGCCCAAGGAATGTAACCGTTCCAGCAGGGCTGTCAGGCTGACTCGGCCATCAGATCTGGTTCTGAGACGCAGCACTCGCCCTCCCAATTGGGTAGTGGTTATATATTAACTGATAGGACACCATTCTGTGTTGTAATAACCAATGGTGCTAGTTTGAAATTAACATCGAGCTCTCCTAAACTGGAGGTATC
>PIVW01001097.1 GCA_003353825.1 Chloroflexota bacterium | reverse complement strand
CAGCCTTCCTGTTTGAGTTTGAGGGCTTCTTGCAGCCACGCATCGGGACTTTGCGCCAATGTAGGGGTGCTAAAGGTGAATAGGCACAATAGGGCTATAAGGCGCAGCAATTTCTTTTCCTCCATATAAGGAAACCAAAGTCCTCTCCGGTCAGGGGCAATTCCTTGCCTGATTCATAGAGAACCGAGCTTGTGCCGAGGGGATTACAGGCGAGGCGCCCACTGGTTTGAGCAACCGGATTGACCATCTGGGTGCGCCATTCGGTTTTCTTTAAAACAGGACGCGGGACTTTTTGGCACAGGGCTTCAACACCGGAGGTTCCCAGCAATACAAACTCACGGCCCAGCTTGTAGGCCATGCGCTCGGTTGCCATGAGGGATGACTGGATCGAACCAACATGGGCAGAGACATTGCCGCTTAGTGGATACATTGAACCCTGGCACCCGCCGCACCAGAACAGCGCGTCGATGGGCAGATTGGCAGTTGCCGACACGCAGTCGGCAGCACACGCGGCCTGTGCCGCAGGGTTGCCAAACAGGATGGCTTCCGGGTTAAGCAGGAAGGTCAGTTCGTCATCGAGCCACATAGGATCAAGCTCGGTGATGTAGGCAATATCGAAACTGCTACCAGTCATGCAGATCGAGTCCGCGAACATCTCAAGGATGGCGTAGACCGGATAGACATACCAATGCACATGCCAACTTGCGTTATGGGTCTGTCCGCCCCGGCTTTTGGCCTTGGTCTGCCCGGTGCCGATCCCGGCATCAAGTTCCAACCCGCCCAAATTGACAAAGCAATAAGGCCGCTTGGTAACATCGACCAGCCGTGCGGGTTCCCAAAAACCAATGGTAATCCCCACGCGCACATAGGGCGGATATGGCATAGGGCAGTTACAAAGAATGTTACCGGGATTAGGCGGGTCAGGACGATCCGCAAATATCCGGGTTGAGCCTATGCTAATCGGGAAAATACAGTCCCAGCAAATGTCAGAAATTGGATTGACGAATTCACCCGTGCAGATACCTGCCTCGGAAGGCTTGGGTGCTGCCAGGGTAATCATGCCGGAAAGAAGGAGAAGAAGGGCGAGGCGTTTCATGAGTCATTCTCCGCAGTAAACAGAAA
>PIVW01000464.1 GCA_003353825.1 Chloroflexota bacterium | reverse complement strand
GGTTTTAGCAGGATCGGCCAAGCGATGGCAGGCGACCTGGCCCGCTATGGCGCCCGCCTCGTAGTAGCGAGCCGCGACGAGGCCAAATGTAAGAGAGCCGCCCGCGAGTTGGAGACCGAGGGCGCTGAGGTGCTGGCAATAGCGACTGATGTCAGCATACCGGAGCAAGCAGAAAGGCTGGTCGAGCAAACACGCCAGCGTTGGGGACAGGTTGACATTCTGGTAAACAGCGCCGGCGTTTCGCAAGGCGTTCCCGCCCTGGAAATGACGGTAGAAGAATGGCGGCGCGTCCTCTCCATCGATCTGGACGGTGCATTCTTTTGTTGCCAAACGGCCGCTCGGGTGATGAAGGAGGCTGGTCGGGGCTCGATCATCAACATCACTTCCCTATCCGGCATGCTGGGCTACGCCAATCAGGCGGCCTACTGCGCTTCCAAAGGCGGCCTGACAATGCTAACCCGGGCACTGGCTGTAGAATGGGCGCAGTTCGGCATTCGCGTCAACGCCATCGCCCCGACATGGTTCTATTCACCCATGAGCAAACAGACGCTGGATGATCCAGCAAAATTGGCCGACAAGCTCAAATCTATCCCTCTGGGCCGTGTGGGACAGGGAGACGACATCGCCGGAGCCGCTGTCTTCCTGGCTTCAGATGCAGCCCAATATATCACCGGCCACGTGTTAAGCGTGGACGGTGGCAAATTCGCCTTACTTGGAGAGTGATTGAATATGCAAATACGAAAGATAACGATATGCGGTGGCGGCAATGGCGCCCACGCTCTGGCGCCGATCGCCGCTAACAATCTTGACTGTGAAGTTGATATCTACGCCCCCTTTGGCGACGAGGCCGAACGCTTGCACGCTGCTATCACCGCCCACGGTGGCCTGGAAACGACCGGTGTTGTTCAAGTCAAGGCCCAACCTCACTTGGTCAGCGCCGATCCTGCGGCAGTGATCACCGGCAGTGACATGGTCTTTCTTGTGTTGCCCGCCTTCGCCCATGAAAGCACGTTGCGCCAGATCGCGCCCTATCTGGACACAGGCGCCTGGGTGGGAGCGATGCCGGCCCGGGGCGGTTTTGATTACGCGGCCGCCTCTGTGCTGGCCGAGTTAGGACGAGAGGATGTTGGGCTTTTCGGCCTGCAGACATTGCCTTGGGCATGCCGCATCAGTTCCTACGGCCAGGTCGTCGAAGTTCTTGGTGTCAAGCAAGTTGTAGATATAGCCGCCAAACCATCATCTCAGACCGAGACGATCGTAAGCTTGCTGGAGAGGATGCTGGGGCTATCCCTTGGTACTGTATCCAACTTTCTGTCGCTGACCCTGGCTAACACGGGGCAACTCATCCATCCTGGCATCATGTACGGCCATTTCGCCCGCTGGGATAGGACACCTTACAGTGCCGGTGAGATCCCCTTCTTTTACCACAGCCTCGACGCTGAAGGAGCGCGCACCTTGGCCGGGTTAAGTGATGATATCCAGGCGATTCGCGCCAGCCTGCAACCTTATCTAGATGTATCTGCGGTACACCCCTTGCAGACATGGCTACAACGCTCGTATTCCGACGCCATCGCCGACGCTTCTTCTTTGCGATCTTCCTTCGTGACAAATCGCGCCTATACCGGAATCAAGGCGCCTATGCGAGAGATCGCACCTGGAGAATTTGTTCCTGATTTTCACGCTCGCTACTTATCCGAAGATGTTCCCTTCGGTTTGGCTGTCAGCCGAGCCATAGCTGAGCTAGCTGATGTAGCGACCCCTGTCATGACAGAAGTGATCGCATGGGCGAACGATAAGATTGGCGCAGATCTTGCCGGCGCCGACGCTACGAGCGCTCGCACTCCCCAAAACTATGGATTAAGAGACCTGGAGCAGGTTCTAGACTTCAGCACTCGTGAATAGATGGGCGTTGTGCTCAAGCCTGGGATACGCCGGCGAAGTATCCCGTTCCCGATTTCGTGGTTGACTACTCGCAGGCGTTAACAGATATCGCCTGGGCAAATTCTGAATTCATGGTCGGAGAGTGTCCTGAGGCAGTTATGCTGCTAGAGCGCGCCAACGAAAATACGTACAAACTTGCGCCAAATCCCTTTACTGCGGATTTAAAGACGCAGATCAAAGCAGCGCAAGACTATATTCAAGATAATCAGCAAGTATGCATGAAGCGAGAGGTGTAAGAATCGATCCCCGCAGCCATTTTACGGATTTCTGCTTATGGGTAGTCCCCGTCTTGAGTGTTCCTGGCTTGGAAAAGGCAAAACCTGCCACGAATTTCTCGAATTTTCACCAATTCTGTTCCCTTTTTTGTGTCAATTCGTGTCATTCGTGGCGAATTAGTCCAGCAACACTTAACGGGGACACTAGCAGCTTATGAATTTAGACGAGATTCTCAGACTTTATGATAAAGAGCAACGCATCGAGTTGACGTATCCTGACATCGAACGACAGGTAACGCCTTACATTGTGCGTCACATATCACTCTCGAGCAGCCACCCGGAAAGCTGGATTATCTACTCAAGCCTGGATGACGGTAACGTAGATGATGTCATTGGTGCGGAAATCTCCTTCTTTGAACAACTGGGGCATGACCTTGAGTGGAAATACTTCAGCCATGACCATCCTCTCGATTTGAAAGAGCGTCTGGCGAGACAAGGTTTTGAGATTGAGGATGAAGAGGCTGTTTTGGTAGCCGATCTAAGAACGACGCCAGCCAAACTGTTGGAACCTGTCACCCACGACATCCGACGAATCACCAACCCGGCGGGAGTCGAGGATGTTATCAGTGTTCAGGAGCAGATTTGGGGCAGGTCCTACGAAGATATGGGCGAGTGGCTGAGAGAAGGGCTGCAAAATTCTCCTGAACAGATCAGTATCTATGCCGTGTACGTGAATGGCAAACCGGTCAGTTCTGGCAGGCTTTCTTTTCATGAGCAAAGTCAGTTCGCCGGTCTGTGGGGTGGGTCTACCTTGCCGGCGTATCGAAAGCAAGGACTATACACAGCATTGGTCGCCATTCGCACACAGGAAGCGATGCAACGGGGCATTCGTTTTCTGACCATCGATGCCAGTCCTATGAGCCGCCCAATTTTGGAAAAGTTTGGATATGAGCTACTTACGTACACCTATCCCTGCAAATGGAAAGTGGGACAGAGGTCGACTTCTTTGTAGTGCTTTTGACATCTCCAGGGACTTAAGTAGATAAGTAGATAAGGCAATTGATGCAACAGATGCCGAACTCCCTTATTTAGTGGTTTCTTGTTTACTTTCCAGGTCTACATTTACGAAGATTCCTGGTCAATGAGTCAACCTTGGTAGTTACGATCAAACAAGTATTAGGTTAACAAGGGATCGGGCGGCAAGGGCCCTTGCCCCAAAAAGGAATATGATTTACATTGAGAAGATATGCGATAATAGGCTCTCAGACCTGCTGCGCGTTGTGTTTGCTGGAGTTGGCGTCTCAGGCAGTCTTTGATGCTGTATGAAGTCTGCCCTGGCCAGGTGCAACCCGGTCTCCCAATCAAATAACCCCTGAAAAGCTATGGCCAACAGAATTCCAGATACCGGCACTAAACACCTAGGGTGTTAAATCTGATCTTTTTTGTAGTAACCATTGGTGCTAGTTGAGAGAACACCTTCACACTACATATAGTATGCTTACCAAATGTGCTACTAAATGCAGGCATCAGGAATACGTGGCAGTGATTTTCTGTTCAAGTGCTCACTCCCTGAACCCGCATATAGTAGCATTCTAAGGATCATACTGCATGTTGTGGTTACAAACTAGCACCATTGGTTGCTTGGTTCTCAGAGTAACTGTCAGCAACGGGATCAAGAACAAACTCGGGAGCAGTAGTATCCGCCGCAACTGAGGTGCTGAAACTGACTACACTGCTCACCATCGGGCCATTACCACTGGGATCAATGGATTCAACCGTATAATCGTAACTGGTGCCCGGGGTCAGGTTAGTCAGAACGAAGATATGTGTTGTTACATCAATAATACTGCCATCCTGAAGGTTTAACGGTCCCCCAGTCAAACCGTAGCGTATTAACGAATCGGATATTTCGTCTGTCTTCCACTGAACAGTCACCGTTTGTGTCAGAGCTGGCAACTATTGTCGGGCCATGCGTGATAGTAGGAGCCGTAAGATCCGAATCAATCAGGGTTGTAACTGTAGTTGGTGGAACATTGGCAGCAGCAATGGCAATATCATAATGAGTGTCAGATGTCAGACCCTTTATTGTTGCCTGATGTTTGTTTGTTTTCAACGAATTGGAAGCTCGTCTTGGAGCGTGTCCCGACTCATAGTACTCAAGTACAGTATCAGTTGGCACATCCGTTTCCCAGCTTACTGTCAGAGTGTCATCTCCACTATAGATCGCTTCCGGCAGCCTGGTTACCACCGGTTTTTTAGGGTCAACGCAGAAATGACCGCCTGACCCAACTTCGTCGTAGTGTGCAGCGCCATGCTGACCAGGAGACCCGAGATGTCCTCAAAGGCTGCCGTTGGCTATTGGTCAAGAACCACCATGAACTGACAGACGATGAAGATGCACGTCTTCAAGC
>PIVW01001096.1 GCA_003353825.1 Chloroflexota bacterium | reverse complement strand
GGTGAACAGTTGGGTTATTGGTGGACGGTACGCGGCAAGGGTATCAAAGGCGATGAACGCGGCCAGAAGGTCGGCTTTCGCACAGTTAATATTGAGATGAACAATAACGGCCATCCGGCCACCGGCATCTATGCCTGCCGAGTGCGCTGCCGGCAGACCGGCGAAAGCTGGCATGGGGCTGGCTATGTAGGCGACCGGCCCACCTTTGACGGCAAGGGGCTGGTGCTGGAGGTTTATCTGCTTAACTGCTCTAAAGACCTTTATGGTCGCGTTCTGCAAGTAGAGTTCAACCACTTTGTCCGCCCGGACCATCGCTATGACGATGTTAATGCGCTGGTGGCACAAATGAAAGCGGACTGCGCAGAGGTTAAAGGGAAACTGGCTAGCCTGGAAGAGTACGATCCGATCCGCGAATATCCTCTCGGGCGTGCCCAGGCAGAAGGGCGAGTGTGAATTTTCCAGCGCTGCGCCCTGATCGAAGGTGCGCGCCTCGCCAAAGGCCAGGCAGTTTCCGATCAAATTAGCCATGCGTGGATGCCCCTGTTTATGTAAGTTGATTTTTGAACAATTTGCAACATATGATCAGGTGCGTTCATGTGTAAGGCCTCACATAGTTGCGGCTATTTACATGCCGCGGGCCGGTATGGAGATGCGCGCGATCCGGTCCAAATCAATATAACGAGCTCGAAGCTCTATGCCTAACCATGGTTCTGTCGGACAATAATGGCGGGTGCGGGGGACATGAAATTCAATATCGCCAAGGGCGGTCAGCAGATTACGGCGATAGGTGCCATTGCGGCGGTCGACAACCTCTTTCTCCTGACCAATGCCTTCGAGGTAATCATCGATCGACAAGGCCATCTGCTGTTCGATAATCTCGGCCAATGCTCTACGGGCAAGCGAACGATAACCGCACCCAAGTTCAAGCTCTGCATTCGTCATTTGCTTCACAATGACAAACGCATCAGTTAAATTATCAATCGTCGCTCTCTGGATCGGCATCTCGGGTACTCCTTTTGTAGTCGTGGTTGACCACAGGGAGTACCCTTCAAAAACCCTGACACATAATCTGATACCAAAGACCATTAATAATGACTCATTTGATGATGTGAAAATCGTCTTCT
>PIVW01001095.1 GCA_003353825.1 Chloroflexota bacterium | reverse complement strand
AATTCCCTGACCCAGGCAGTGCAGTTTGGTCTGCGCGACAAGCAGGTCAATGGCAGGAACTTTGAAATTGTTGTGCCTTTATTCTCACGCCTGATGGCTCAAGGTGCGGGAGATGCGATCAAGGATATTCTTGGTTCTACAAACTGGAACTGGTCGTTGCAGGACGATGCATCGAAAGCATTTGTGAAAAGCTTTGGCGCAGAGTACGGTGCACCGCCATCCATGGCTGCACATACCTGCTACGCGCAGACTTTGCTTTACGCCAACGCCTGCGAAACGGCTGGTACATTCTCACCCGAGGGTGTGGTCAAATCTCTGGAAGGATTTAGTTTTGACGGCATGGGCAATGGTGCGACAGAGTATCGTGCAGCCGACCACCAGTGCTTTAAGGACGTGCTTGTTGTACGCGGTAATCCGAACCCGACATCAAAGTACGACTTGCTCAAGGTAGTGGAAATCACACCGCGGTCCCAGGTTGAGTACGACCCCGCTATTTTTGGCGGCAGTCTTGGTCCGGTAAACGCAGCCTGTTAGTCTAAAGGCATCTGGCGATCTGGTCGCCCGGGGAACCCGGGTGGCCAGTTCTTTTTTGATACCGCAATGGTAAGATGCACAGGGTCTGGTATGAGTGAGCGGCAGCTATGGATGCAATAATCCTCCAAATTCTTAATGGTCTCGACAAGGGCGGCGCCTATGCGCTGATCGCGCTTGGGCTGACACTTGCTTTTGGTACGCTGGGCGTCGTTAATTTCGCTCATGGTGCGCTTTTCATGCTGGGCGCTTTCTGCGCTGTATCATTCAATAAATTGCTCAGCTTCGAGCAAGTGGTACTCGATCCCACGCAGACAACTGCCTGGGGCACTGCGATGGAAGTTCGTACGCCCTATGTCGAGATCTGGTTTGGCGATGTCGGCAGGATGATGATCGAATACTCCGTGCCTTTTTCTGTTTTGGTCGCCATTCCTGTCATGCTGATCATCGGAGTGGTCATGGAGCGTGGATTGATCAGGCATTTTTATAATCGCCCGCATGCGGATCAGATTCTGGTTACCTTCGGTCTCGCCATCGTACTGCAGGAAATTATCAAACACTATTTCGGTGCAAATCCAATTCCGCAGACTGCAC
>PIVW01001094.1 GCA_003353825.1 Chloroflexota bacterium | reverse complement strand
GGAAATACGTCGAAAATCATTGAAACAGGCTTTCAAATCGTTACATTCTGAAAACGCATGACATTGTAAATCGATCACTTGATCGCCAGCGTTACAGCTTGCAATGGAATCTGTACCATTCTCCGAGATACCAAAGCCGCCAAAATCGCTAATCCCACCACACGGTTTAAGATAATTGTACGTAAAATTGGTATTTTCCACCCAAGCACTCGGATCATCACAATTATCAAACGTCTCTGCAGATACAGTCAACACGCCAGCATCGCCATTATTGTCCGACGAGGACATGATTTGATACAAACCGTCAGCAGTGCTCCCTACATACCACAAGTTGCGATTTGCATTGCTTTCCACACTGCCACAATACACACTGCCCACAAATGACTCATCGCGGATCCCGACACATATCTCAGAGGCTTCTAATATCGCATTACACGTGGCGCCATCGCCAATATCGCTGCTAAAATCCACCCGGGTATACGCGTCCGAGGCAGACATCAACAATCTCATCACTTCGAATCGCGTACAGGCATTGCTAGCATCTGCGCCCTCGTCACTGGGCCTAAATGCATTGGAAAACGAAAACGAAGTCTCCGGCGTGAAATCCCCGGCCATAAACTGGCTGCTATCTCTCAGATTCCCTTCGTACGCCACAAAAAAATCATAATACGTATGTGTAATCGCCACGGGCACCATCCCGGTCGCCGCATCCCTCCATCCTCCCTGCGCTGGAGCGGCCGCTTGCGGCGCCTCCATATCCACCGCGGTCGCATCGCCTACATACAATACATTAAACTCTGCGTCCAATAGCCGCCATGGACACGCATCGCTGTCGCAGTCCACTTGGTAGATATAGCCGTCGTTATGCGGCTGCTTTATATACACTCGAATGTCATTGGTACTCGGCCGCACATACAAGCCAGCCACATCCACGCCACTCTCACTCTCGTACGAGGTCACATACACTTGGCGGGCCACGGCCGTGTCCACCGTAGCGAGGTACATCTGCTCCACCCACGCACCACACTCACTTTGTAGGTTCGCCAACTGATAGTTGACCAATAAGCAGTTAAAGAGACTCGAGCTAGTATCCGAATACAAGCGCGGCAACGAACTACAATACAAG
>PIVW01000463.1 GCA_003353825.1 Chloroflexota bacterium | reverse complement strand
TATCAATAGCGACCAATTCCTAACAGCTCCGTTGCGCCCAAACGAACAATGCACCTACATCCATCCAATTCACTTTCCAATTTAGGAGGATATCTCATGAAACGTAGTATTTTCGTCCTCGGCTTAATATTGCTGGTCGCCCTCATGGTAACAGCGTGTGTTGCACCTGCTCCAGCACCCGCTCCCGTCGAAGCTCCCGCTGAAGCGGCGACAGAGGAGCCTGCCGCCGAAGAACCGGCTGCTGAACCTGCAGAAGCCGTGATGTTAGAACTCTACCATGATAAGTCGACCTGGCTAGAAAACACTGACATCATGGGGCAGTCAGCTGCTGAAGCCATTGGTATCGGTTTTGAGTCCATCATAAACGAGGACACGACCAATTACCAGGCCACAGTGCGCGCTTCTCTCACGACAGACTCGGCCCCTGATATCTTCACTTGGTGGTCCGGCTTCCGCATGGAGGATATTGTTGCTGCTGGTGGCGCCACTGACCTTACCGATGTATGGCAGCCTTATCTCGACTCTGGTGAATACAGCCAAGGGTTGGCCAACGCCTTTGCCTTTGACGGCAAAGTGTATGCCGTTCCCTTCCACTTCGGATTCTGGAACGTTTATTACAACAAGCCCCTCTTTGAAGAACACGGTCTATCAGCTCCCACCACATGGGAGGAGTTCGAGGCTCTTAACACAGCGCTCGTAGATTTAGGTGTTGTGCCGTTGGCACAAACATTTATCGACCGCTGGCAGGCCTTCATCGTGTTTGAGGAGATGGTTCTGCGCACGCATGGTCCCGAATTGTACAACAAACTGATGTTTGGAGAGGCCAAATACACCGATCCGGAAGTCGTTGAAGCCATGGAACTATGGAAAGAGATGATGGACAAGGGTTATTTGATCAATGATTACGCCTTTGGCACTGGGACTGATACCTTCTTGCCTGCATTCCAGGATGGTCAAGTCGCCATGGTCGTTATCGGCGATTGGTACGCTGCCTCGCTGGTTGGCGCCGGCTTAGAGCCTGGTGTTGACTTCGACGCCTTCATCATGCCCAACAAGAATCCTGACTTACCCCCCGCGCTCTTCTTCGAAGCTGGACCGTTGTTGGTTGGCGAAAACAGCCCCAACAAAGAAGATGCCAAGAAAGTGGCCGATTGGTGGATGTCTGTGGAAGCGCAGGATGAATGGAACGGTCTACAGGGCTTCTCTCCGGCGAACAACCTGGCTGCTTCGCCCACTGTTGTTGGCGAAGGCATACAATCCTGGATCAACGACAACAGTGCTGAGTTGGTTTTGCGCTACTGGGAGGCCACCCCTCCAGATATCGTTGAAACTGCAGTGGATGAGTTCGCTCGCTTTATGGTCAACCCTGACCAGTACATGTTGGTGCTTGAAAACATCCAGGCCAAGGCCGATCAGGTCTGGGCAGAACGAGAATAACGCTCACACTTGGGGGAGATCGTCGAAGCGATCTCCCCCTCCGCTGAAACTCAAATCCGACACCGGAGCCAGGCGTCTTGGAACTTGAAATCGCATCCACGCATCGCCCAACAAACCCGGCATGGTCACGTTTCTGGAGGCGCACAGAACCGTACCTCTACATGGCCCCTGCCATTATATTTGTGGTTGTTTTTCTGCTTTATCCCGCTGCCTATACATTGTACATCAGTCTCACCGACTGGGATGGTTTGAATCCGCCCGAATTCATAGGGTTGGAAAACTACGTCCAGATGTTCAGCGAAACGGTATTCAGCACATCGCTGTTGAACACGCTCATCTGGGTGGCCGCTACTTTGCTATTCCCTGTAGGATTGGGTCTCATACTGGCGGTGTTCGTCAACCGTATCCCCCTGCAAGGCTTTTACAAAGCTATCTTCTATTTGCCCTATGCAATTTCCGCGACCAGCGCCGCCGTGATATGGACCTTTATGTTATCACCTACTGGTGTGATCAATGAGATGCTACGTACGATTGGTCTAGATGCCCTGGCCCAACCCTGGCTGATGAAACCTCCTCTCAATACGATCTCGATGATCATGGCTTTTACCTGGCAGACCACCGGCACCAATATGATCTTGTTCTTAGTGGGTTTGCAGGCCATTCCGACCGACCCGATTGAGGCGGCAAAACTGGATGGCGCAAACAGCTGGCAGACATTCCGCTATGTGATCATGCCTTTGTTGAGGCCTATAACTACGGTCGTGATCACGATTGCGGTGGTCAATAGCTTCAAAGTCTTCGACCTGATCTGGGTGATGACGCAAGGTGGGCCCTATCGCTCCTCGGAAACTTTGGCCGTGACGATGTATCGTGAATCATTTGTCTTGTTCCGTTTGGGCTTTGGCGCAGCTATCGCCAACTTCCTCTCGCTGATCGTCATCGCATTTTCCATTGTTTACCTGCGCTCTATTTTCCGGCAAGAGGACGACTGAGCAATGCCTTCACGAAAACTCATCACCCGCGGCCTGCTCATGCTCATGATGACCTTATTGGTCATCATTTGGCTGCTCCCCTTAATCACCACCTTTATGACGGCACTCAAAACCGCCAAGGAAGCATCATCCTCCTATCCATGGGAAATGCCGCAAGGTTTTGCCTTGGCAGAGAATGTAGCCTGGGCCTGGAACAAGGGGCGCTTGAGTCAGAGTTTTGGGACAAGCATCATCTACGCAAGTGTCGGTGCTCTTTTTGCCATTGCCCTTGCCTCGTTGGCCGCCTACGCCCTGGTGCAACTTCGGCCTAGACGCGCCTTTGGCTGGTTTCTGTTGATCTATGCAGGAACGATTTTTCCCTTCCAGATGTATCTTTTACCCTTATTTTACATGTACCAAACCACCGGGTTTTATGACACAAAGACGGGATTAACGCTGTTCTATACGGCCATTGCCATTCCCTTCTGTTTATTCGTCCTGCGTAACCATTTCACCACTGTCGAATACGAGATCATTGAGGCCGCAAAGATAGATGGCCTGTCGAATTTCGGTATCTATTTGCGCATCTACTTGCCTCTGTCTGTGGCCGCCGTCGCCGCCCTATTTCTATTCCAGTTTACCTGGATATGGAATGACCTTCTCTTCGGTTTGACGCTCGCCAAATCGCCCGATGTGCGTCCGATTATGGCAGGCTTGGCCGGGCTACGTGGCGCCTATTCGGCCGCCAATACACCCGGCGTCTTAGCTGGCGCGTTGCTGGCTTCTGTACCCACGCTACTGATTTTCCTCGTCTTAGGCCGGTATTTGCTTCGTGGTATGACGCTCACAACCAGCGGAGAATAGATGACGCACACATCCCTGGCTATCGATGCATTATGTGCCCAAAAAGGAGGATTCTAATGAATTCACGCGAACGGGTCCTGACGGCCATGTCCCTCAGTGAACCAGACAAAGTACCGATCGATTTCGGAGGTCACCGCTCTTCCGGTATCTCGGCTATTGCCTATGCGAAACTGAAAAACTACCTCGGCATTAGCTCAGGCGACATCTACGTGTACGATATGCCGCAGCAGCTGGCTATTGTGGAGGAACCGGTGCTCGAAGCATTCGGGGTGGATACGATCGAAATGGGCCGGGCCTTCATGACTGATGATGCGGAGTGGAAAGAATGGGTGCTGCCCGATGGCACACCATGCAAAATCCCCGGTTATATCAACA
Source organism: Chloroflexota bacterium (assembly GCA_003353825.1). The sequence continues at coordinate 941 of PIVW01000463.1, read as the reverse complement.
TCCGCAAACGTGATGAGGACTGGTATCTATTTAATAATGAGGGCACCGATCTGGCGGTGCAACCCAAGGGCGCCCTTTATTTCGATCAGATCCATTTCCCGCTCATGGAACGCGGGATCGAACATGATGATTTTTCAGATCTAGAGCAGGTTATCACCAACAATATGTGGTCGGCGTATCCCAGCCCGGGCACACACATCCCCCTGGAAGATGCTGGACTCGCCAAACTTGCGGCCGGGGCCAGATCACTGCGCCAGATCACGGATCGGGCGATTATCGGATTGTTTGGCGGCAATTTGTTCGAATTGCCGCAGTGGCTCTATCGCATGGATAACTATCTCATGTACATGGGACTCTATCCAGATAAAATCATCGAACTCTCGGAAAAACTCTGCGAGATATATCTCCGAAATCTGGAGAAATGGTTGGGCGCTGTTGGCCCTTACATCGACATCATTCTCTTTGGCGATGATCTGGGTGGCCAGACAGGGCCTTTGATGTCACCCGCCATGTATCGAGAATACTACAAACCCTACCACAAAACCATGTGGATGCGCGCCAAAGAACTGGCGGATGTCAAGGTCAACCTGCACACTTGCGGCGGCCTCGATCCCCTGCTGGATGATCTGATCGATGCCGGGCTGGATGCAATAAACCCGGTACAGATTTCCTGCACCGGCATGGAGGCTGAATATTTGAAGTCGAAATATGACGATCGGCTTTGTTTCTGGGGCGGGGGATGCGATACCCGAGATGTTCTACCCCTGGGCAGCCCCCAGGAAGTCGGCCGCCATGTCAAGCACCAGGTAAAGGCCTTTAGCCAGCAGCAATTCCCGTTTTGAGGTCATATTTTTCTTGCTTCAAATTCCTGGGAGGCAAGACTCACTTTAACAAAGCATTTCCAGAGTTCGAGTGGCTGAAATCAAGTCAATGCGTTCTGT
>PIVW01000462.1 GCA_003353825.1 Chloroflexota bacterium | reverse complement strand
GTAGGGTTTGGGCTGCGAATAGCATGGCGAGAAAAGGAAAAAAACCAGGAGATTGTGGAGCAAGTCCAATGATCTCCTGGTTAAGATTCAGGATCGACTTAATTGAAGAGAGTGAGGCAATTCCAAAAAAACATTTTCCTCAAAATAAATTGTCTTTCTGGAGTTGCTCACGGCCATTTCTAGGTTTTTCGGGGAATCGATTTCTAGGAAAGGCCTTAACCGATTTGGTTTCCAACTGAAAGAAAGAACGCAATCGGGCAGAAATTGTCAGTTTTTGTAAAAGGTAAGTCCTGTACATTGCTCACTCTGATTTACGGTGTGTACCCACTTCTCAGATTGAGGAGTCAAATCGCCAAAATTCTTACTCTGACCACCATGGGGAAGTGTATCAGGACACGGCACAACGAAAATCTCAACGGTTGTCCCTGGTTCTGCAGGCCCACCGAATGGAGAGAATCCCCAAACGCCATTGCCCACACCATCACAACCTGAGCATTTTGTCTTGCGTGGTCCGTAGAAACCCAAATGCAGACATACACCATTTACAGTATTGTTGTTACGATCTCTTACAAAACCGTTGAAGTAGGTCGTACCCGCATTCGGAGCACATGTTACTGTGCTTTCCCCCAGAGAATACGCATATTGTGGCGGCGGTGGTTGTGTCGGCGCCGGTATTGGCGTGTTCGTGGCTGGTGGTGGCGGGGGCTTGGTGGGGGCCGGTGGAATCGAGGCGACCACCTGAACGGTATCGATCTGGCCCTGTTTCTCTACCAGATCGTCGATGATCCAGGCGCTTTGGCTGTTGAAATCGATCTGCCACCAGTTACCTTTGGGGTTTTTGCCGGTGATGACAAAGGTCTGGCCGTTGCTGGCGCTGCCGACAACATTGTATGCAACGCCGGGGCCGTTACGGACGTTCACTGAAGCCCGGGTGATACTCACCGAAGGCGGGACAGGTGTTGGTGTGGGTGGGATAGGCGTTTCGGTCGGGGGCAGGGGCGTGGGAGTCTCAGTGGGGATGGGGGTGGGGGTATCGGTGGGGAGCGCCTGGGCGGCTTCAGAGGTAGCCGCTGCCTGACTGGTATCAGCATCCCAAAGATGCTGGTTGGCAAGCTGACCTTCGGGTGTGACGGTGAAGGTTGGCGCGGGTGTCCGGGTTGGGGTGGGTTCGGGCTCTTCGCTTTCGCCAAGCAGTGCACAACCTGCCAAGGTAAATAGTAACAGGAAGCTGGCGAGCAGGACTGGCCATTTATGTCTAGGCATAGGTTAAGGTGACCTCACGTGATAGGCGCGTACTCAAGATCATCGACGATTTTTTCGATCCTGATCTCTTATCTGACAAGGTGGGAGGGGTGGCAAGGTGATAGGGTGGCAGGTTTTAAGCCTGTCTGCAATCTGTCTCGCATCTGCGACCTGCCCCGGCGGGGCCTGATCGGAAAGATCAATCGCCTCGTGCTGGCCGGGAACATGCCAACAACGGCGGATTATAACAAAGGCTGGGGTAAAAGAGAAAAGGGTTGGGTCTTCACATACCATGACGACAGCCGTGCCGCCAATGTTCCTGGTCGCCTTTCGGATATCAAAAGGAATAATGCAAAGGGCAAAAGGCAAAGCGGGCAGTTACGACGCAGCTTCATTCAGTTTTGCCACTGGAGCGCCTCTATGATAGACTTCAAGGTCGCAATCATCGAATCTACTGAGGGTGCTTTCGGGTGCCTTCGTTTTGTGAAGATAAGGTAAATAGAACATGTCCTACCTGTTGAAATCATTGGAAGACCAGAACTTGAAAGAGAATGCCCCCGAAGTTCGTATTGGCGATATCGTCAAGGTGCACAACCGCATCGTCGAGGGCAAGAATGAACGTGTCCAGGTATTTCAGGGCACCGTTATCGCCCAGAAGGGCGCGGGCCCGTCCACAAGTCTTACGGTGCGTAAGATCGGCGCTCACAGCGTGGGCGTAGAACGTATCTTTCGCCTTCACTCCCCACGTGTCGAGAAGATCGAAATCGTGCGGCACAGCAAAGTGCGCCGATCGAAACTGTACTTCCTACGTGATCGTGTCGGTAAGAAAGCGCGTCTGAAGCAAGTACGCCGCTAGGTTATCTAGCCAATTTGTAAACGGATATCTAAATGAAAGGCGTGGGCCCCAAGGCTCACGTCTTTTTGTGCGTCTAAGGCCTTTGACAGCGATATCATTTGCATATCTGATTAAATCGAAGCAGCTTCCAGCTCTCAAACTCCGATTGATGTTCGATTTCCATAATTCCACAAGTATCAACTCGAAAATCCCAACGCCGATAGACTGAAATACCTACGAGAGTGTTTGAAAAGTCGCAATAGGGGTAGAAATGTCGGGGATGGTCTTCGTTTAAGCCAAACAGGCATTCTCTGGATTAAACAAAGAGATTTTCTGTTTAATATGCGGACGCTTCTTTGCTGGCCCCTTTGATCAATGGCTTTTTTACCGCAGGGAAGGTGCAGAGCGGCAGAGAAAATCATGTTCAAATCATCTCAACTACCAATGAGTGTCAAAAACCTGGGAATCAGATCATGTGTATCAGGGCTGGGGACAAATCGCGCAAGTGCCTGTTCACGTTGTTCACGAGTCATGATGGCGTCATAGTCTTTCAGATAACGTGAATAGCGCATCAAACTCTCTTCACCTGTCAGCTCCGGATGAAACTGAGTTGCCCAAATCGCTTTACCCGGTATTCGTAATGCCTGAAACGGACAGTAGTCGGTGTGTGCTAAATTAACGAAAGATCGAGGCAATGAGGTGGCCCTATCTTTGTGCCCGAACTGCGCCAAAAATGTGTCGGGCAAGTGGCCGAACAGCTCGTCACTGCGTCCTGCCTCAGTCAGGGTCACATCATAGGCTCCCACCTCCATATTGGGCTTGTCGCTGATAATGTCACCTCCTAGCGCTGCGACCATGAGCTGAAAACCGAAGCAGGAGGCGAACGTGGGAAAGCCGAGTTCGATTACCTCGGCTAAAAGATCGAGCGTTTCTTGCAGATGGGGTAGGGATTTATGCGGCACGCTGTACTCGCCGCTGCCGCCGATAATTAAGGCATCGTGGTTGCGGAGTTGTGACAGTGGTGGCGGACCGGCCAATAAGTCAAAGGGAACGAAGGTTTCAAGGGGAAGATGCGCCTTATTTGCAAAGGCCTCTACCTCTTCTGTTTTGGCAGGATCATTGGGATTTCGGGCTTGGAGAAGTAGAATTTTCATGGTAGAGGTGGTCGACGACTCGAATTTGTAGTAGGGTCAGATTGGTAACAGGTGCAGATATTGCCACACGTGAGGTGCATTATGCATCCGTCGATTATGTCCTTGGCTCCAGGTTTCGGCAAATATCCAGAACCGCTATTTAACAATCGTTTGATCTTTGGCGATGTACGCAGTTGTCTCTATACTTGTTCTGTGAACACCTTTCACTAAAATCGTGCATACCTAGGACTCAGAATTCAAGAACTTGCGGAACTCTATCGTCACTTCGAGAAGCCAATCGGCAAACCAGTCTGTCCTAAGTCCTCATGGACATGGAGCATACAATGAACTACCTGCCTGCCGAATCTCGTTATGAAAACATGGTATACCGCCGCAGCGGGAAAAGCGGCCTGAAGCTACCCGCCATCACCTTGGGTCTCTGGTACAATTTTGGTGGTGTGGACACGTTGGAGAATGGCCGGGCGATGATTCGCCGCGCCTTCGATCTGGGCGTCACCCATTTCGATCTTGCCAACAATTACGGCCCACCGCCCGGCTCCGCAGAAGAGAACTTTGGCCGCGTCTTGGCTGAAGATATGAAACCATACCGGGATGAACTCGTCATCTCCTCGAAGGCAGGCTATTACATGTGGCCGGGGCCTTATGGGGAGTGGGGATCTCGCAAGTACCTGGTGGCAAGTTGTGATCAGAGCTTGAAACGCATGGGCCTGGACTACCTTGATATCTTTTACAGCCACCGCCCCGACCCAAATACGCCTCTGGAAGAGACAATGGGCGCGCTAGATTACATCGTGCGTAGCGGCAGGGCTTTGTATGCCGGTATTTCCACCTACGATCCCGAACAAACCCGCCAGGCGGCTGCGATCCTGCGCGACCTGGGCACGCCCTGCCTCATCCACCAGCCCCGCTACAACATGTTCGACCGCTGGATCGAGGATGGTTTGCTAGATGTGTTGGAACAAGAAGGTATCGGCTGTATCGGCTTTTCGCCTTTGTGCCAGGGCATCCTTACCGATAAATATCTGAAAGATATTCCCGAAGAGTCGCGTGCCGCCAAATACGATGGTGCTTTCCATTGGGGTGACAGCGTCAATCAGGATCGCATCGAAAAAGTTCGTCAGCTCAATCAACTGGCCCAGGCCCGCGGCCAATCAATGGCTCAGATGGCCACCGCCTGGACACTGCGGCATCCAGAAATGACCTCCGCCCTCATCGGCGCCAGCCGGGTTGGTCACATCGAGGAGGCAGTTTCGGCGCTAGAGAATCTGGCATTTGATGATGGAGAACTACAGCAAATTGAGGCAATCCTGGCTGAGTGACAGTCTTTCTATCAGAGGAAATTCGACGATAAAACGCT
>PIVW01001093.1 GCA_003353825.1 Chloroflexota bacterium | reverse complement strand
CAACTGCTTGGCCGCCTCCGACATTGCCGGCAAAGTCTATTCGTGGGGGTTCAACCGCTATGGCCAGCTCGGTGTCGGCAGCGAGAGCAACGAGAATTTGCCCACTCAAATTTCTGGATTGCACGACATTGTGTTTGTATCGTGTGGAGCCGAACAGACTGCGGCGCTCACATCGGAGGGCAAAGTGTATACATTCGGCCGCGGCCAGGATGCGCGATTAGGGCATGGCTCTACGTCCGGCTCCAATGAGACTTATCCGCGTTTGGTGGAAGAGTTGGAGGATAAGCGGGTGATTCACATCGATGCAGGTTACGGCCACATGGCTTGCGTGACGGAGGACGGCGAGGTATGGAGTTGGGGCAAAAATACCTATTCCCAGCTAGGACATAGCAAGTCTGCCTATCCCAACATCGTGGCCTCGTTACAGGAGAAGGGCATAAAAGCAGTGAAAGTGGCGTGCGGCAGATACCATACAGTCGTATTGTGTGACGATGGCGGTGTGTATTCGTGGGGAGGATGGAAATCCGGGGAGACGGGCACCGGCAAAAAGCGTACCACTGCGGAACCGACGCCTGTCACTTCTTTGCCGACCAATGAGAAGATCATTGACGTGCAGGCTGGCCAAGATTTTACATTGTTTTTAAGGTTTGTTCACATCGATGATAGCAAGACCTGTACTGATTGGTTGTTGTGTATATTTGCAGCGAGACTGGGTTGGTATTTGCGTGCGGTGCAGGCGACCGCGGACAAACCGGTCAGGGTTCGAGTAATGAAAGGTTCCATGTAATACCTACCTTGATTCCGGCGGTGAAGAATGTGCGTAAGATAGCAGCGGGGCAATTTCATTCGATTTGTTGTGATGAGAAAGGGAATGTGTTTTCGTTTGGACTAAATAGAGAGGGACAGTTAGGTCATGGTGATACACAGAATCGCACCGTGCCAACACAGATATTGTCGTTGAATGATCCGAATTTAAAAGTATTGGATGTAGCGGCAGGCGGTGGACATTCCGCGTGCATTGTAAAAGATATTGAGAATGATAGGAAACATTTATATATATTTGGCCGAGGGCGGCATGGACAAATTGGTAGAGCTAACAGAGTGGGATCGGTTGCTGCCAATCGGCCGGAA
>PIVW01001092.1 GCA_003353825.1 Chloroflexota bacterium | reverse complement strand
ATGAAAATGACAACCGAAGAGGCCTTTGTAAAAGTCCTGCAGATGCATGGAATCGAACACGCGTTTGGTATTATTGGTTCGGCTATGATGCCGGTTTCCGACCTGTTTCCCAAAGCCGGCATCTCCTTCTGGGATTGTGGTCACGAATGTAACGCCGGTATGATGGCGGATGGATTTACCCGTTCTTCCGGCAAGATGTCTATGATGGTTGCCCAGAACGGCCCTGGAATCACCAACTTTGTAACCCCTGTAAAAACCGCATTCTGGAACCATACACCACTTTTACTGGTCACCCCTCAAGCTGCCAACATGACCATGGGTCAGGGTGGATTCCAGGAAGTTCCCCAGATGTCCCTCTTCGAAGATATGGTTGCCTACCAGGAAGAGGTATTGCATCCTTCTCGCGTGGCCGAGGTTCTGAACCGGGTTATCATGCAGGCTAAACGGGCTTCTGCTCCGGCACAGATCAATGTCCCCCGCGACTTCTGGACACAGGTTATCGACATTGAACTGCCAGCAATTGTTGAATTTGAACCTCAGGCTGGTGGCGAAGATGCCGTTTCCAAGGCCGCAGAGCTCCTGTCCAAGGCCAAGTTTCCCGTTATCCTGAACGGTGGTGGTGTTGTGATCGGTGGCGCCATTAAAGAATCTGCTGAGCTGGCTGAGCGGCTGGACGCCCCGGTCTGCTGTAACTACCAGCACAATGATGCCTTTCCTGGCAGTCATCCGATGTACGCAGGTGTTCTGGGATACAACGGTTCAAAATCCGCTATGCAGTTGATTGCCAAAGCGGATGTAGTACTGGCTCTGGGAACCCGTCTGAATCCGTTTGCCACTCTTCCCGGTTATGGAATGGATTACTGGCCGACAAATGCGTCTATTATTCAGGTTGACATCAACGCGGACCGTATCGGTTTAACCAAGCCGGTTGCAGTTGGAATCGTTGGAGACGCCAAGAAAGTTGCCAAGGGAATCCTGGCCAAGCTTTCTGGAACCGCAGGTGATGCAGATCGTGAAGAGCGCAAAGCAACCGTCACCAAAATCAAAGCAGACTGGACTGCTGAACTGGCCACTATGGATCATGAAGAAGACGACCCCGGCACAACTTGGAATGAGCGTGCCCGTAATACAG
>PIVW01001091.1 GCA_003353825.1 Chloroflexota bacterium | reverse complement strand
AGCTCTGCAGAAGTGCAACTCGAGCGCCGTCGCAGGGAACAGTATCGCTGGGCAGGGGCTAGACGCTTCTGCCCAGTGTTTTGAACGATACTGTTCGAGAAAGCGATAAACTTAGGGGTTCAAAAGGGGAAGCGTATGGGGATGAAGAAGAAGAAGTACTTCGGCCGGGGTGAGATAATCGAGGCTTTGGTGAGGGCGTTCATGGTTATAGAAATGGAAGTAATTGAGTAGGCCGAGGTCGAGTTCGAGAACGGAGGGGTAGGGGTTGAGGTAGATGTTTTCGTACTTGACGGTGCGCCAAAGCCGTTCGATAAAAACGTTATCTAGAGCTCTGCCTCGGCCATCCATGCTGATACGGATGTTATCCTCTTGCAAACGATCTGTGAACTGATGAGAGGTAAACTGAGAACCCTGGTCTGTGTTGAAAATCTCAGGTTTCCCGATTTCTAAAGCTTGCTCTAGAGCAACAAGGCAGAAGTCTACGTCCAAAGTGTTCGAAAGTTGCCAGGCCAACACATAACGGCTGTACCAGTCCATGATCGCAACCAAATACATGAAGCCATGTGGCATAGGTACGAAGGTAATGGCGAAGCTATGCTTCGCTTGTGCTCCAGACCTGATTTGGGCGTTCTATGACTAGTTTTCGCAGCAAATAGGGGTAAATCCGATGCCCTTGCCCCTTCTTCGATGTCTGGGGCTTGGGGTAAATGGCCTGTAAACCCATTTTCTGCAGCGAGCGGCTCACTCGCTTATGATTGACTTCGTAGCCTTGCCGTTGCAGCCAAACTGTCATTCGTCGTCTACCATAGAAGGGGGTACGCAGATATTGCTCATCCATCAAACGCTTCAACGTCAGATTCAATGCGCCCTCTGCTGCCGCTTCATAGTACAGGCTGGAACGGTTCAGTCCGACCAATTCGCATTGCCGTCGCACACTGATCTCCCCATTCGCTGGTTCGATCAGTTGCCCTTTCTCCTCAGTCGAACTTGGTAGCTTTTTTTTAAGCCACTCAAGTTCCATCACTTCGACAAGCTCAGTACAGGCTTCAGGCGGCCTATCTGTTCATACAGTTCTGCTTCTTCCTGTTCTTGTTTTCGTTGCGCTTTGTTTCCTCCTCGCTCAAATAGGCCT
>PIVW01001090.1 GCA_003353825.1 Chloroflexota bacterium | reverse complement strand
GCGTCAAGAAATAAACTATACAACTACTTCTGTCTTGGCTTAATAAGATAGTTCCATTCCCCGTGAAAGGAATGAGGCTTGAGATTGAGTGAGGCGTATTCCTCATTACTGACCTTGCAACCGATAGGATACCTGCGGCGGTCTAAACGACAGGTGACATGCAGCCCCTTGGCCGTGGTCGTATTGGCGATCAAGCGAACCACCGTCTCGTAATCCCGAAGAGGTTCGCCTCGCCAATTTGAAGAGATGAATGAAAACAGGCGGTGTTCCACCTTATTCCATTTGCTCGTACCCGGCGGGAAATGGCACACCTGAACCGCCAGACCTGTCTCATCCGCCAACTTCTGCAATTCCAACTTCCACATACGACGACGATAGCCATTGCTCCCGCCACCATCGGCTGTGATGAGCAAACGCTTTGCCTTGGCATAGAGACGTCGGCCTTCTGCCCGCCACCAACCCCGGATGGAGGCCACGGCAAACGCACTGGTATCATGATCCGTGCCGACATTCACAAATCCTGTGTTGCGACCCAGATCGTAAATTCCATACGGATAGGCACGGGGCACGGACGGATCCGGAAAATCGTGCCCGTTGACTTGTACCGGTGTCTTGGTTTTGTGCCACTTCTGGCCTTTGTTTTGGTAGTTTCCGATGAGTTCCTTCTTTTTGGTATCGACCGATATGATGGGGCGATGGGCGGCTAACGCCCGACGCACTTGATCATTGATATACTGGAATTGCGCATCACGATCTGGGTGGTTCGCACCCTCTTCAGTCTTGCGATTGCTTTGCAGGCTATACTCCATGCTCCGCAGGATCTGGGCCACCTTCTCATGGCTGATAGGGTGACCTTGAGCCGAGAGTTCACGGGCCAAAAGACGCGTGCTCTGACAAGTCCATCGTAGTGGCGATTCTGGATCGCCGCGGGTCAACGGCTCGATCATGGCTTCAATGGCTTGAAACAACGAGGGATCGACATCAACTAATTTGGGGCGACCAGCTCCGGAACGACGGATGCGTCCGGTGGCAAGGGGCTCGGTATGAATTTCTTGGATTCCCTTGGTGATCGTGACACGAGAAAGGCCACACGCCCGACTGACCCTAGAAATACCGCCATACCCAAGCCCCA
>PIVW01001089.1 GCA_003353825.1 Chloroflexota bacterium | reverse complement strand
GCAGGGATAGGCATACGATCAAGGATACCAACATCGGTCCCGCCAGAACCTGTCCTGAGCCTGCCGAAGGATGCCATTCCCTCAAGGCCACTTCCCACCCCGGTTCTTCTGGGCATCGTCCGACCGATTCCCCTCATCAGTAAAACCGGCTTGTTCCCATGGTGCATAACTCCCCGATGGACGGGAACTATTCTGAGGCGTCTGATTCAGCTGATCACGAGCATCACGCAAATCATCCAACATCTTCCCACTCAGTCTCAACAAGTGCTCAAGCGATAGCGAGGCTAGATATTCTCGATTTATTTGCCTCAGGTCATGATCCGCTAAACTCATTCTCCTACTGTATCATCATTTTGCTTTTCGCTCCAGTTTTTATGTAGGGGGTGAACGGTTACTCCAAAAGAATCTCTGACAGCGCTTTGGTGGCCACATCATGTCTATCTCCGACCTGGTTCCATGAACCATGCCCATATTTTGAAAGTTCTGGCTTCGTTTCCGGCGCACCAGGCGTGGGGCTCGGGCGTGTGGGTAGTGGAGGTGTGGATGTGGGAGAATCAAACGTTCGAGCAAGTATGGTCGAAGAAGGGGGCGTGCTCATCCACATCACAATTAGGGCGACAAAAACCAGACATAGGATGAAGAAAACATTGGGACGAATCACATTCGTTATGGTTCTTTTTGACATGACTGCCTCCTCCAATTTGAGGATAGATAGAATATGATGGCATGCCAATACTACAACGAGACTTTGTCATTCTGACGAGTGCAGCGAGGAAGAATCTCGTCTTTCCAAGTGACGCGAGATGCTTCGGCGGGCTCAGCATGACAGTTGCGCGGTCGAAGTCTCGTTGTAGTACTAAGGAATGGGCAGCAATTAATGTGAACAGATGAAGACATGTGATATTCTAATCAAATGATAATAATACAGCCGAAGCAACTAGAGCAGAAAGATTCACGCCCCTCCGATACAGAGCAGGGGTTTGGCCCCGTATGATACAGAGACCGAAAAGGCGATGAAGACATTCTACGACAGTCTATCGGAAAAAGACCGGCGTCGCGATGCTGGGATTGAGGCATTGAAGTTAGGACGAGGCAGACAGAGTTACATCGCCGGCATTCTGGGGTGCAGTGG
>PIVW01001088.1 GCA_003353825.1 Chloroflexota bacterium | reverse complement strand
GGTTCCATGAGCGTACTAGGGATATTATTGATCCTGGCGACAATCCCCACCGTAGCGGCTCAATTGTGGCTCTATCGGCAAGAAATCAGGTTTCAAATCGCGCGGCGGGATACGCTTTCGCATAAGGTGGACGCCCAACCTGCGCCCCGGCAGCAAACCGAGATCGATTATACAGTCGCCAAAATGCGCCTGGCAGCCGGTGCGACAGCGATTGATGGATTAATGCTTGCCGGCATGACGCTCGGCGGTGGGCTGTCTTTCATTCACGCCATGTGGATCAATTCGGTATTGCCGGCTTCATTGGCAGAGGTTCTTAGCGTAACCACAATCGTTATTATCTGCGCGGGCACGCACAGAATACTGACCGCCTACAAACAGTTCGTCATAGATCGCCAGTTTGGAATCAGCAAAATATCCGCCCGTCTTTTCATCAAAGACACCCTTGTCAATGGCGCGCTTATCGCCGTTGCGGCGTTCCTCATGGCCGCAATCTGTGTTCTGGCTGCGGTGAAAATCGGGGCCGGACGCTGGTTTGTTGTCTGGCTCGTATGGGTATGCTTCAGTTGGGGGCGCACGTGGCTTTATCAGGGGAGGGGCGCCCAAACGTTCGCTCGTCTTAGAGACCTTTCCGATGAGGTTCTTGCGAGGAAAATTCGCGAACTAATGGAATGGTCAAAATGTTCTGCCGGCAAGCTCCAGGAGGCGGACAGCTTAGGGCACTCGACGCATGCCAACGCCAAGGTCGCCGGAATGGGAAATACGAAACGCATCATCTTTCTTGACACGCTTTTGTCGCTCCTCACCCGGGCAGAGATTGTTGCAATCACGGCCCATGAGCTGGGGCATTTGCACAATTGGCATGTCATCAAGTTTCTGGTTCTGCAAACCACTATATCCTTTGTCTGGATTGTCGGGTTTGGTCAGATATTAGAAAGCCCTAGCCTCCAGGCGGCGATTGGAATCCCCATGGCCTCAGATGGCGAATTGTTGGCTCTTTTATGGCTGTTGACACCGATCTTTGCGTTCATTGCTAGGCCGCTGGTCTCAACGATGCTCCGTTCGTTTGAGTTTGAGGCCGATCGTTTCGTTATCCGCTATGATGATCCGCTCGCTTTGCAAAGCGCGCTTGGCAA
>PIVW01001087.1 GCA_003353825.1 Chloroflexota bacterium | reverse complement strand
ATATTTTGTTATATTTGCCATGAAGAATGATAAAGTGAGCGCAACAAACGGTCCTTGGCCCTCAAGAATTACGGCCCCAATGTACTGGGACGACACGGCCGCTACACCCCGGATGGTAGCAATGTAGCCGTCCACAACGTTAAACCGACCAGAGCCAAACACAATATCTGCGCGCATGAATTGGTTGACAATCCCAAGAGCTCCTGTAAGGCCGCCGACGAGCTCGGTCGACGCCAGCCACCCTTTGCCAGGCAGCCGACTTTTCAATTACTGATCGGATTTTGCGTGTATGATACTGGCACCTATAATGACCAAATGCTCGAACTAGCCAAAACACACCGTTCTATCCGTTCCTTTACCCCGCAGGATATTGATGATTCCCTGCTCAATGACCTCTTGCTCGCCGGCCTCCGTAGTTCCAGTTCCGGCAATATGCAAACGTGGTCAGTGATCGTCACCAGAGATACAGCAATCAAGCGGCAGCTATACACGATACACGTGGAGCAGGCGATGGTACTCGAAGCGCCTGTCGTGCTCACCTTTTGCGCCGACGTGTTTCGCATGCGGGAATGGCTCCGTGTCAACAACTCGAAACAGAGTTTTGACGATTTATTAGGCTTTTTGACGGGAGCGGTTGATGCCGCGATCGCCGCACAAACGATCTGTTTGGCAGCAGAGTCTGTGGGATTGGGTATCTGTTACATGGGGACAACATGGTGGGCCGCAGACCAGATCATTGAACTGCTGGCGCTGCCGAGAGGGGTATTTCCGGTCACCAGCCTTGTGATCGGTCATCCGGCCGAAGATCCGGCGCTGCGCGATCGACTGCCGCTGGAAGTGATGGTACATCAGGAGAAATACCGGCGCCTATCCGATGAGGATATCCGTGAGACGCACGCTGAACGGGAGCAGAAAGCGTGGACACGTTACAACGCCGTTGAATCAGTGCGGGAGAAGTTGGAACATGCAGGCATTACGCGTGTTGCTGACTATTACACCTCTGATTATAAGTACTGGTTCTCTGGGATTTCGCGTGGTACGGATTTTTCCCACACTATATCTAGGCGCTTGACACAACCAGCCACTAGGTGTGGGGGAATCATCAACGGAAATTCGTGATCGTCACGCGAAGT
>PIVW01000461.1 GCA_003353825.1 Chloroflexota bacterium | reverse complement strand
GGAAAGATGGGGCAGGTTCTGGGGTAGGTGTAGATGTGGGGGTCGCGGTGGGATCGGGAATCGGCGTAGCAGGCACATCTTGCCGCGCCACCTCTACATAATGGATCCAATCCGGATCACCCGAACCAGGATCGATGGCAAAATCATAACCGCGTGTATTTGTCGAACCAAAATCGGGTGCGATTGCGGTAAATGTGGCCTCATACCAACCCGAATTATGTGGTATTTGCATGGGATTGTTGTTCGACAAAGTCGCTTCAGTGCCGTCATCCTTACGCCAGTACTTCAGCACAGGATGGTTGCCCTCCAGCTTGTAACGCACTACGATTTTGGCTTGAGTGCTTGTCTCCCAATAAACATCATCTACTTCGAATTTGATTTTATCAGTTGCTGCTCGTCTGGCCGTAGCGCCATACTCCGACAGTGGGTCGACCTTGACTGCGCCAAAGGACGTATTCTCGATGCCATTGACGTCATCCGTCGTAATGCCGAAACCGGTCTGTTTATCATGGCCACACCAGCAAGTAACCTTCTCTGTTTCACACGAGAAACCATCATCCTCAGCCGGACTAGAAAGATCAGGATCGTCTTCCGGATCCGATATGTTTGTACCGTCAAAGTTGTCTTTATTCTCTTCATTGTTATCCTCAATTGCCTCTCTCGGCATGGCCCATACCGGTTGATCCAGGCTAGAATCTACCTTTTTACCCACATAACGTGCCGCCCATTCCAAAATGTCTGTGTGTTCAGTATTGTTCGGGTAGATCAAGATGACATCTGCACCATAGCTTAGCGCCATGGCCAAACTGTGGCGGAGATGAGATCGCTCGTTACCATAGATTTCGAGTAATGGACCTATAGCCGTGTCACCATTAAACTCCCAATTGGTCGACATACCTTGACTATCATGCGCCCACTGCATCATGTTCCAAAAATCAGCATAGAATTCATCCGGTTCTTCACGGTACCAACTACAAATGCCATCGAGCGATCCTCCGGTTATTGTATCTGCTGCTAACCCTGAATGTTTCAGACCGATCTGTCCACCGTTTGCTGGACTTGGCAGGGGAGCGTAGCTTGAACTTTCATTACAGAGTGGGGACTCTACTCCTCCAATGCAAAGCACGGCGTTGCGCCACTGGGTGGGCGAAGGAAATCTCTGAGTATAGTTGATATAGGCGATCTTGTCGCTGCCTGCTGCGACTAATGCCTTTTGTACTTTAGTCGCAAACCATAGATTGTATTCTGCCCAGTCGCTACCACTATGTGAACTTTCGTAGGTCGCTTTTTCATAGCCTTTCTCCCCTGGCAAAGCCCAGGTCTTACTCGAAGTATCATGTATCCAGGGTGTGGCCTCTTGGTTGTTGCCGCTGGCAAATGAAAATCCAGCAATATAGGACGCTTTCTCGTGATTGGTATAGTACTCTACAAAGGCCATAATGCGTTCCCCCAATTCCTTTTTGACCTCGTCGTTCGTAAAATCGACAGTGGTAGTGATAGTGTACACTGGATCACCGTTGGCCCTGGCCTGATCGATATCTTTTTGTGTGAGATTTCCATCCCCATCATAGTCTTTTCCCACGCATGTCCGAGTGGCTCCATTTTTTAGCGGCAAAGCACCGTATGAGGTGGTGTACCATTTTTTTGGCATGCCGTACCAGCAGTCAGTCGTCACGCTATTTTTTGGATAAAAACCGATTAGGAGTTTCTTATTATCGGGGATTGGTGCGTATGTAGTGCCCCCAAATGTCCATTCATTATAGCGCTCTTTCAATAGAAAATCAATCGATTGCGCCCTTCCACTAACTTCTGTTCTATTGTACCATTCACGCATCATTGGTCCGGCAGCCCAACTATTCCACTCTTCTTTCCACTCACTAAATCGATTCCATTCTTGAACGTAGAGTCCGACTGGGATATCAAATTCAGAGTTATTCTGTGTGGGTTGTGATGCAACAGCAATGGCTGCTCTGCTCGCGGCTGGTTCAGCCGATTGCGTGTCACGCGCATAAGTACTCATCACCACCAGGCTCAGTGTCAAAACCACCAGCACCAATGCTGATGTAAAGATATGGCGCATACTCTTTTGATGATCCTTTCCTGTAATCATGTCAATCCTCCCATAAGCTTATCGAGCAGGGCGATGCTGCGTGCTATGATGGATCGCCCGGTAAAATGTCGGTTGCAGTAATTGATCGCGTTGCCTGTCACCATCATTTCCCTCCTCGCATGAGCAAAACGATCCCGCCATCTCCGTCGGCAATGTAGATATCATTTGCCAACATCGTCATGCCTTGCACCTGGCCGCTCGTATCAAATAGCTCGCCGGCATCCTTCTTATTGGTCTTGGCTGCATCGAGCTCTCGTAAACGATTCACCTGGCTGCGATCCCCCCACAACAGGGGGTCCTCCACCGGCATATCGGCATAACGCAGCACATCATCGCTGTAGACCAGGGCATACATGTCGATAAACTTACGGGTAAATGGTCTGAGACCACTGACTTGCAACGGTTTCGAACGAGGATTCGGTGTAGGTACAGGCAGTCCCGTCAGCGATGCACTCGGTTCTGGTTGGTCACCTTGACACAGATCGATCACCTTATCTCCCGTGCTCATATACACACAATCTTGCTTGCCCACAGCCACATCGAGCACGGCATCTCCACTGACAAAGTAACCGCTCTCCTGCGGCGCTTTAGGGTCGGAGAGATCGATCATGCGCAAACCCCCACTACCCGCCGCCACATACGCGGTATCTTTCTCGATATCCAGCTTGTGCGTCTCGCCCGGCAAGGGCAGATAGGAGATCTCCTGCAAGCGCTGCTCATCATCCACTTCGTACATGCGCAGTCCTGTCTGCGACCAGCTATCACCCAACCACTGCGGGGCCTCGGCTACGGCTACAATGTACACTTTGCCCTTCTTGGTCTCGTGGGTCTTGTCGACGGCCACATCTTCGACCTTGCCGGCGGTTTCATACCTTGCCACGATCTCAAGATCCCCTTTCTTGGGTAGGCGCATGGTCCGCAAGTTGTCGCCACTGGCGACAACAGCCAGCACATCCCCTCCCTGCTCTTTGAGCACGGCGATGCCGTCGACATGCCCCAATGTGTCGAAATATCCGACCTGCACCGGCGCTCCCTCCTGTGTGTTTTGCCAGATATGCAGGCCATTCTTGCGGTCGGCCAGATAGATCTGCTCTCCTCTTACTGCCACATCGCGGATATCGCCGGCCGGCGCGATCGTATCTACCAGCGCCGGCGCTGCAGCCTGCGAAACATCCACCACACTCACGCCCGCTTCCTCTCCGCTTACATAGGCAATGCTGTCTTGCACAGTTAGCCTTCGGGCATGCCCCGCTGTCTTCAGCGCCCCTATTTCTGTGGGCTCTGCCCTGGCCGTTATATCCAGAACAAGCAAGCCCTGTATGAAGTCGGCCACGTAGAGCCTGTTATCGCTAACGGCCACAGCCATAGCCGGGCCTGGTGTGATGTAATTGCCCACTTCCCAGGGGCTTGTGGGATCGCTCACATCCAACACCTGCACCCCCCCGTCGCCATCGGCCACATAGGCGGTGTCCCCTGACACGGCCACGCCCATCTCCCAGCCTGGCGTGTCATAGCTTGCCAAGAGAGCGGGAGCGGCTGGATTGGCGATATCCAAGATCTGCAAATTACTGCCCGTCCATGTGGAACCATCCCAAATCGGGCTGCTGCTCACAAATGCACGTTCGCCTACCACCTCGATATCCGAAACAAATCCACCGGTCTCGTAAATGCCTGCAAGCTGGGGCTGAGCCGGTTCGAGCAGATCCACAATCGCCAGCCCGCCCTTGCCCAAACCGGCATACACTCGCCCCGCCGCCGGCGTGATGTTATCTACGATGCCAGGCAGTACCGGCGTCTGTCCCAGAACTTGTGGCTGCCCAGGTTGCGATACATCCAGCAGCAGGATGCGCGGTCCAACCCCCAACACCACATAATCGTCATAATGGGCTACCGCATAAACCGCGCCGCCAAATTGGTCCTTGATTTGCCATGCGCCACCGGCACCCACCGCTACAGATACCTGAGCATCATCGGTATCATCACCGGTATCATCATCGGTATCCATCGGCACAGATACCTGAACATCGCCGGCGTCCATCGGCACAGATGCCAGAGCATCGCCGGCGCCCATTGGCGCCGATGCCCATTGGCCGGTAAGAGCAATTCCGGCGCCAATCCCGGTTGCGATCAAAGCAAACACGAGCAGGCCAAATGTGAAAGCGTGAAGTTTCTTCATGTTTAACTCCTTATTTGAGCGTACTGTCGGCAAAAAGCGATAAAAACCTGATACATGCCCCTTGCAGGGGGCGCAGAGCTAACCAGAACTGTGGCTATCATTGTAGTGGTGGGCGACGACCGTAGTTGGCACTCCTCCATCCCACCGCGGGCCCACTAGGCGCTTACAGCGCCAACATCGACAAAGTTTTGTCGATATTGGAATTTTGTCCAACACAAAACACCCGCGACGAATTCATACTTTCGTCCAGGGCTTCTTTCTTCGGTATTCAGCACAAGTCGACAGTTGCCATGGAGCGTTGAGACTCCTCAACCTTTAG
>PIVW01000460.1 GCA_003353825.1 Chloroflexota bacterium | reverse complement strand
CCCACCCCCGCCACCACCCCCGCCACCGGCCTGGCCACACCAACACCAACACCAACACCAACACCGACTGCTGTGTCGAGTACCGCAACGCCAACACCCGGTGTAGAGACGCCAACCCCCACCGCTGTTTCAGATACAGCCACGCCCTCACCGACCCCATCGTCTACGCCTACATCCCCACCAACTTCCACAGCAACACCAACGTTATCGCCAACACCTACCACCACCCCCTTACCGATTGTGAGAGTTCGCGGCTACACCAAAGTGCAGTTGGGGGATATGGACCCTGCAGCCCTGTCAGGGGTTAAGCTAGAGTTGTGGGAGAGCCAGGATCCACTGGTGCCTAATAGTTTGGTGAAGACGGCAATCAGCGACTTGAGTGGGTTCTTCAATCTTCACTTACCTACCGAGACATTTCCTGCCTATTATTACGTCATCGTAAAAGCGCCCTCTTCATTGGTGCCACATGAGGCCTTCGCGCCTGAAGGTACGGTGTTAACCCCTCAAGATATTCGATTCGACCAGCCTTCAGCACAGGTTTATGACGGGAATCTCTTCATTTTTACAGAGCCTTCACCGACGCCTACACTCACCCCCCCCTCGCCCACCCCCTCGTCAAGCACTACCCCGACTTCCACGGCGAGTCCAACGCTTGCCCCTTCGTCCGAAGTGACAGTGACGCCAACCTCGACGCTCACAACTTCGCCAACGGCAACTCGCCAACCGCCCCATACAGCTGAACCAACGCATACGCCCACACCAGAAGCGACGGCGACGAAACCGACCAAAACAGTGGCGCCAACGCGGACTACGGCGCCTACGGCTACGCCCACCACCGCGCTGACGCCAACACCCACTTCTACCTTCACACCGGTATCCAGCCCCACGCCTTCTGCCACGCCGATGCTGACCTTTACCCCGACAGCTGCACCGGTGTTTACGGCATCGCCGACAGCCGTCCTCCTGCCTACCAGAACCACGACACCTGCGTCAGGTGGTCCCACTCGCGTCGTTCCGACGAGCACACCTCTGCCCCCAACCTCAACGCCGACACCACCGCCTACCGATACAGTCACCGCTACACCACCGCCCACACCGGGTATACTGGGCACAGCAGCACCCGAGGTCACCCCGGCACTTGAGGCACGTGTCGTACTGGCATTTGAAGACCAACATGCCCCCGTGCATGTTGGTGAATTGAAACAACTGACCCTCGTGGTACGCAATGAGGGCAACGTGCTGTCGGATCCAGTTGTATTTGTCGACTCGATAACATCCAAGTGGCGGGTGGTAGGCGCCAGCGCAACCAAAGGCTTACCCAGCTATGAACCGGGCGAGGTGTCGATTTCGCTTGGCCGACTGCAACCCGGCGAGCAGATCGTTCTGGTCATACACATCAGGGCTCCGGCTACGAGCGACAGTGTACATGCCGCGCACTGTATGCGTCTTATCAGTACCCATGCTTCGGTCGAAGAGCATTGTGTAGCCTTGCCGCAAGTCCTGGTGGTTGACGATTTCGATAACACCATTGTTTCACAAAAAAGTCCAACGGGAACGCAAGAAGGATCCATGCCTGTCTTAACGATCCTCGATGATACCGCGGGCCTGCGGCTGCCCGGACATGGAGGCGCCACACTCGTCGTACGTAATACCGGTTCCCAGGCGGCTAATGGAACTTATCTGGACATCCAAATGATGGACAGTTCGCTGCGAGTCTCTGACATCCTGACCTCTCTGGGATTGGTTAGCTCTGTCAGCCAGCACGCCGTTGTACAGATCGGCAGGCTTGACCCAACGACAATGGTGGCTGTAAATTTGCGAGGTTGGACAACATTAGATACAACTCCAACCATTTGCACGACGCTCATGGCAGATAGTATGCTACAGCAACAACAATGCAGTGAACTCTCAATCGTTCAGGAAGAAACACCTCTCAAAACTGCAGAAAACATTCCCTAGGTGAAATACACAATGAAACCAGTCCGTCTGATTATGCTTCTGTCACTCATATTGGTGGCATCATTTGTGCTCGTGGGCGTTGCCCAGGGCAGCACGAACAACTCAGGATCTCTCTACCCCGAAGATCTAGCGATCTATTATGGCTGGCCATCACTGGTCAATGGCATCAGCAATGACAACGCCGCCGCTGCCGCTGTTTTTGGCCAGTATGATGTGGTGGTGTTCAATCAGAGCCTGGAGGAGCTCGATCATCTCGATCACGCAAACACTCAGGAGATCATTCAGCTTCTTCAGAATGCGTACGGTACGCGTGTATTTGGTTATCTGGATGGGCCACAATGGGGGACAAGCTGGAGTTGGACTGGTATGGCGCCTGTGGATTGGTCGAGTCATGCAGATTATTGGAATGCCATGGGCGTCGACGGTATATTTATTGACCGGTTTGGTTACGATTGGGGCGTCACTCGCGTGAATCAAAATGCCATGCTGGATGTCGTTCACGATCGCGGACTGCCTGCTTTTGTCAACAGCTGGTTTATTGATCATGCGTTCAGCAACCAGCCCGATTCCAATTTCACCAGCGGCAATCCGGGTAGCGTGCCCACAAAATTAGAGCCTACCGATCTGTACCTGCTCGAATCCTTCACCATCATCGAAGGCGATTATGATCAGTGTGATCGAGACTCTTTCGACGCCTGGCCCGATAAAGCGGGAAAGGCCGTGGCCTACCACGACACTTTTGGCACCACCATGTGGACGATGACCACGGCCGATAGTCTGAACACGCCGGGTTCGAATCCCGCCGATATCGAGGAAAAGCTCAGTTTTGCCTGGCACGCGACCGCCATGTATGGGCTAGACGGCTTTTCTTGGGCCGAATCTCAATTTTCTGCCAGCGGACCCTTTCAGAATCTCTTACCCTGGCGTCCTCGTCCAAATCCAAATCAGCCCGATGGTATCGGCATCGCTTTCTTCGAAGATGTACAACAGGGCGGCGATTATTTTTCACGAAGAACGACCACCGGCGAATTCCAGATGACCTGTAACGACGATACCACAACCTATCTGGCTGATTTCGTGGCCGAGACCTGCGAAGCCGCTCGCTATGACTTCGACGGCAATGGTGAGATAAATATCGTCGACGTCGGTATGGTCGCCAGCCGCTGGGAAGATCCGGCAAATTACGATGTTCTGTTTGATGTCTCGCCCATAACGGGGCCTGACAGTGTCATCAATATCGTCGATGTCGCTGCTATGGCGGCGCGTTTCGGCATGACTTGTCCCTGAGAGTACGAACACCGGGCGGTATCCCGATCGAATCGCCCTGAAACGTGGTTGAGCCGTATCATCTGGAAAGATCACATTATTGGTCTCCAGGCTATGAGAGATTCGACCCATAGCCCGGAAACCATGATGGAGTTTACCAAAGGGTTCAGGAGGCTAGAAGTGCCTGTTCATCTATTCCGAATGAGCAAACATAAGATTCTGCTGGTATTACTGCTGCCGGCTGCCTGTTTACTGACCGCATGTAACCAGACGGCGTCATCCATGCCTTTGTC
The DNA here is from genome assembly GCA_003353825.1 of Chloroflexota bacterium. The sequence goes on along the minus strand of PIVW01000460.1, from coordinate 1,095 downwards.
TGATCCTGAGATGAGCACGGTTGCGATAAATGCCGATACAAGTACTTCCTCCTTGCCGCCGATGGGGTCAGATCAGACGCAAGCGATGATAACGCAATCACCCCTGCCCACGCCTTCTCCATCGAATGCGCCTACAGCCTCTCCCACAGCCGAACCGACTGCTACACCGACCGCCACACCGACTGCTTCTCCAACGCTCGTGCCGACTCCCACACCTCAGCCAGTTCATTCACCTCAGCACCTGGGCATCTTTTACGGCTGGCCTTCGGCAGCTCGTTCGGATATCGAACCCGAACTGTCGCCGGAACAACTCTTTGAGCGTTTCGATACCATCGTTTTAGGAGCAGGATTGGCCGAGCCGAGCCACCAGGATCATGATTTCACCGCCGCCCTGATCCAGGCGCAGGCAGATAGCGATCGTGAGATCTTCGGCTATATGGACATGGGGATTACCACCCGGCCGATGTCCTCCGATCTCGATTCTTTGCTATCCGAAATAGAGCAGTGGCAGCAAATGGGTATCACCGGCATTTTCTGGGATGATGTCGGCTTCGAATTTGCCGGAGATCTCGACTTTGTAGCCTATCGCCGGCGTGTCAACCAGTTGATCGAAGAGACACACGCCCGCGATCTCAAGGTTTTTATTAACGCCTGGAATCCTGACGATCTCCTGATGCCCTACCAGCAGGGTGATAGCCTGATAGCCAGGCCTGATTTTACAGAAGATGACATCCTCCTTGCCGAAGGATGGTTTGTCTCCGATGCTCGATATATGCATCCTACCGTCTGGCAGCAGAAAGCAGAGAGGATCAGTGCCTACCGCCAGGAAGCGCCATTTCGTCTGGCTTGTCTTGCCACAGGGCTCGAACCTATCGATCCTGCTACCAACGACTCCTTTCAGGCCGCGTATTGGGGGGCCGTGATGTACGGCTGTGACCTCTTTCAATACACGAATCCACAATATGGTTCTCAGGCGACTTCTCTGGCTCGACTTTGGCCATTTACGATGAAGAGAAACTGGGGAGACGAAGGCAAAATCCGTAGAATGTGAGTATCAAAAACCACGTTCACGGAGGAAGTCAATGTCACCCCCAG
>PIVW01001086.1 GCA_003353825.1 Chloroflexota bacterium | reverse complement strand
CGCGTAGCACCAGTGGATGTGGCTTGCCCATCTGTGATCTCCATATCTGCCATAAAGACAGGGAATCACAGATCAAACGATTTGGGAATCCTGAACCTGTTCAGCCGCGACACGCTCTAACCACCTTGTTCCAGGCTACTACACGTTGGAACGCCTTTATCGCTCTTGCGGCTGGCGAGCAGATCGTTGGGCCATCTGCTCTCTCTATGATTTCTGTTGCGATGGCATTCATCATTCCTGTTATCAACATTGTGAACGTTGTCGTCCTTGCAACCCTCGGGGATGGGAGGGCCAACGTAACCGGCGTAATCAGAGGGATAGCTAAGAACCCCTTAATCATCGCCTGCGCTATCGGGCTTGCTATTAACTTTTCAGGGGTGACGCTGCCTGAGCAGGTGGCAGCGCCATTGGATTTGATTAGTCGCGGGGCGCTAGCCGTTGGGCTTTTGGCCGTAGGTGCCAGTCTCGACCTAAAGCGGCTACTTTCGCCTTCAATTCTGCTTCTTCTGGGAGTGAGCTTAAGAGGTTTTGTTTGCCCTGTCATGTTCGTATTGCTGGGACGATGGGTCGGTCTGGACGCGACTCAGTTGATCTGCGGTGCTCTGATCTGCGGAGTTCCTGCGGCCTCTAATGGATACATTGTCGCCAAGAAGATGGGAGGCGATGCTGAACTTTATGCCGATATCGTCACTTGGCAAACCATTGTTGCCCCACTGTCGATATCTGCTGTCTTGTACGCCATAATCTAACACTTCCAGCATGTGCGCACCACCCTACCATAGATTCGGTGTCCACAAGAATCTGGCTCTGGACTGTCGGTCTGGGTCAAAAATGCACGACGTTTGGACTTATCCAACCGAAAGCGATCAACAACGTAAGCAGCCGGTAAGGGCCGCGCTTCAGGCCGCGACGGCTGTCTGATTGCTTTTCGCTACCCAGTTCCATGGCAGCAGTTCGTCGATCCGGTTGATTTTGTGATCCTGGAAACGGGCGAAGACATCGGCGAGGTAAGCTTCGGGATTGAGGCCACTGAATTTGGCGGTCTCGATGATGGTCATGGCGTCTGCCAGCGTTTCGCCACCGGCATCCGTACCCTCGAACATGAAGTTTTTCCTTCCGATTACCAGTTCCCATTCATT
>PIVW01001085.1 GCA_003353825.1 Chloroflexota bacterium | reverse complement strand
CCACTATCGAAGTCATCATCGACACCCTGCCCCCCACCGATATCTGGTCCAATTACCAGGCCAACCTGCCCGCCAACCAAGCTTTCGAACTGCTGGGCCATGCCGACGATGAGGGCAATGTACCTCTGCCTGCCCGACCGCATGAGCTAGAGAACTTCATGGACTCAGTCATCTCCGCCACCGTCATGCTCATGCCTGAGAGCTTCACCGATACGGTGGGCATGAACGTGAGCTGGTTGGGTGATGTCAACGGCGATGCCCGCGCCGATCTGGCCGTAGGCATGCCCGCCGCCACTGCCAACGGCAACAGCAATGCCGGACGCGTGGCTGTGGTCTACGGCCAACCCGGTGGCTGGCCCATCCCTGCTAATTCGGTGGATCTGGCCAACACGACCGCCTCTTAGATCGGCTCCACTGCCAGCGTGAAGTTGGGTGATGTCCTGGCTCCCGCCGGCGATGCCAACAGTGATGGACTCAACGATTTCTGGGTAGGCGATCCTGTAAAAAATCGGGCCTATCTCGTCTATGGGCAGGTGAGCGGTCTTGGCAGAGATTACAATCTCACAGCGTTGAGCGAGAAGAACAATACCTCGCTGGGCAAAGTCTATGTTGCCGGAGAAGGGTCGGTATGGGAAGGGTCGGTAGGCGAATGGCTGTCCTCGGCCGGTGACGTGGATGGTGATGGCTATGACGATCTTTTGGTAGGTGTTACCAGTCTCAGCTATTTTGGCAATGGCGCAGTCTATTTGGTCAAGGGCCGTTCTGCCACCAGTACGTACGGTACCCAAAACATCGAAAACCTCAGCGGTAACAGCGCCGTCTCCCTCGAGTATTTCCAACTGGACAACAGCGGCGCCGTGGCCACAGGTGTGGGCGATGTCAACGGGGACCAGTACGACGACTTCGTGATCGCCGACCCCAATAACAGTTTCGGCGCCGGTGCTGCCGCCGTCTACCTCTTCCTCGGCCCCGTCAATTGGCGACGTGTCAATGAAGCGGGTGCACTCTACCCTCCCACACGTGCCAACGCCAGCTTCATCGGCGATTCAGGGGCCCAGGTCGGTTCACAGGTCGTGGCACTGGGCGATGTCAATGGCGATGATCTGCCTGACTTCGCTTACAGCAGCGGTGATGCCCCCC
>PIVW01000043.1 GCA_003353825.1 Chloroflexota bacterium | reverse complement strand
GCTGAGATCCCTCGCCTTGAAAAGCGGCATCATATATCCCGCACCCCCAGTGAACCGCACGAAACCCTGCGACCACGACGCTTTGATCTATCTGTTGAGATGCGTGCCAGGAGGGTGAAGGACGGATGCCCGACGTGTCTGCACAATTGAGAATCACACCTGGTTCTGTGGCCCATATCTCTACCGGCCCATCATCGATACCATGGGGATTGCCCCCCGAGATGATATCCTGGAACTTAGCGATAATAGTTGGCGATTCGTAACGAAGATATACATTTGGATTCCAGATCAGCTGGCCTTGCCCATTTCGATACAATGTGAGCACAGCTCATATTCGATTTTGAAGCAATGATTGCCAGACACCGGCCTGCAAAACGAGAATTTCGATCTGGACCCTATTCTACCACCAGGACTCGTAGTTGTTGAACAAGCCTGCAGATGATCTCGGGCAAAGACTCCGTAACGCTTTTTGAGAGACCCTCACCTGCCTCCGTCGAAACTATCTCAATTCCCCATAACTCGACACGCTGCGGCAACCTGTTGAGAGCGACCGCCATATCCAGCATCTCTCGTACGCCGAACCCGTGCGACGAGGCTCGTTCCACACCACGGGCGTCAAGTACACCTGGGCGCCACAGCTCACGATGCAGCGTACCCGCAGGGGCGCCACTGACCACCGCATCCACCACAATCAGGGTTTCGCACCTGGGCAAGAGATCGAGCAACCCCAGGTCGGGCTGAGTCATGGTCTTGAACTCGACGGCCGGCATCTGATCCCCCCCCTCCTCCTGCAACCGGGCCTTGGCGCGCCGCACCACCACCGGCCCCACACCATCATCTGAAGCCCAGGAGTTGCCGATACCGAGGATGAGAGTGATGAGCATGATTAAGCAGTCGCATAGACAAGGGGGGCATTCGCTCGACCCCCTTGTCTACTTATCCCTTACCTACTTCTTTACTTACGTTCGATGTTCAACTTTAGGAAGTGGGTGGCGCAGGAAATGCAAGGATCGTAATTCCGCACCAGTTGTTCGCAGCGTAATTGAGCTTCTTCCAGAGGTAAGTCGATCACTACAGGCACGAAGGCGCGCAGATCATCCTCCATCCGCCGCAGATTTTGAGCTGTGGGCGCATCGATGCGAGCTTCCTGAATCAGCCCTTGGTCATCCAGCCGATAACGATGATAGAGCATGCCTCGGGGCGCTTCGGTGATGTGACAGCCAGTCCCCGCCTTGGGTGGAGCTACGATACGGCTTGGTGTGGGCCGCACATAAGTATCGAAGATCTCCAATGCCTCTTCGTATGCGTGCACCAACTCGACCGCTCGGGCAACGATGCTGACAAAGGGATTGTTGTTGGGGAAAGAGATACCCGTATCTCGCAGCGCCTTCTGGGCTAACGGTGACAGCTTTTCCAGATTGAGATTCAGGCGCGCCTGCGGGCCGGTGTTATAACTTCCACCATGCTCCCGGTGCACCTGAACCGCATTCGAGTGCGCCACATGATCGTTGATGAAGAACTCTTCGAAGGACTCCATGGGGATGTCCAGTCCTTTCGACGACAGAATCCGTCCTTCATTCATCGGGTACTCATCTGCATGTGAGAGCGATACGAATTCGTAGTCGGGTTCGAAGTCGGGGAAGTCCAGCGTCGCTGTCCAGGCAACGGCGTCGATACTGGCCTGCAAGCCCCATTCGAAGTCATCCTTGAGCGCCATCAACTCTTTCTTGGTCGGGGCCCGGTAAAATCCACCCACCGTTGGCGAGATAGGATGTATCTCCCGACCGCCGATCACAGCGAGCAACTGGTTGCCATGCTTTTTCATGCGCAATCCCTGCTCCACCGCTGGTTTGAGATCGGGATTGGCAGCCATAGATATGGCGCTCTCATAGCCCAGAAAATCAGGTGCGTGAAGCAAATAAATGTGAAGTGCGTGGCTTTCGATCCACTCGGCGCAATAGAGCAAGCGGCGCAGCCGGCGTATCTCCGGCGTGATCTCGATGCCCAGGATCTTATCCATGGCGTGCGAGGCGCTCATCTGATAAGCTACGGGACAGATGCCGCAGATGCGTGCGGTGATATCGGGCGCCTCGAAATACATACGGTCACGCAGAAGAGCCTCGAAGAAGCGTGGCGGTTCAAAGATATTCAACTCCAGATGCTTCAACTCGCCATCTTCCCAGACGATATCGAGCGCACCTTCGCCCTCGACGCGGGCCATGTAGTCAACCTTGATTCGCTTGGTCGTCATGGGTTCAACTCCTCCTGTTTGTCACTGGCTATGCGGAAGGCATCGGCATAGCTGTTAAAGTTACGGAACAAGCGCACGATGCTGTCAGAAGGCATGCCAATGGCCTGGAACTGCTGATCCAGGCCGTCGCAATTGGCCGCCTCCATGGGGCCATAGCAACCGTAGCAGCCCCGGTTATAGGCCGGACAGATAGCGCCACATCCTGCTTGTGTAACCGGACCCAGACAGGGCAGACTCTGTGCCACCATCACACAAGGCGTTGCCCGCTGCTTGCATTCCATGCAAACACTGTAAGTGGGCACCTTGGGTTGTTTGCCAATCAGCAACGAGATGATGACATCCAGTAACTGCGCTTTGTTGATCGGGCAACCCCGCAACTCGAAGTCTACCGGCACATGTTCGCTGATGGGCGTCGAGGTCGCCAGGGTGTCGATGTAGTCGGGATTGGCGTAAACGATATTGATATAGTCATTGACATCTCGCCAGTTACGCAGGGCCTGGATACCACCTGCCGTGGCGCAGGCGCCAATGGCGATGAGCAGCTTGGATTGACTGCGAATCTCCTTTATCTCTTTGATTTGCGCCGGTGTCGAGATGGATCCTTCCACCAAGGTCACGTCGTAAGGGCCTGCCAGCCGCCGGTCGCGAGCTTCTACAAAATAGGCAACCTCGACGGCATTGACTACGGCCAACAATTCATCTTCGGCATCCAGTAGCGACAACTGACAGCCATCACAAGAGGTAAATTTGAATATGGCAAGCTTTGGCTTTGCCTGTCCATTCGCTCCGTCTGATTTCGCTTTTTTACTCATTAGAAATCCTCCACAGCAAAAAATGGCTCGATGGCCGCGTAGGAATAAACAGGACCATCTTTGCAGGCAAAACTGGGCCCCAATTGGCAATGGCCGCACAAACCTACGCCGCATTTCATGTTACGCTCCATCGAAACATATATTTGTTCCTTGGGAATACGGCGAGCGAGGGCTTCGTAAATCACAAAATGAATCATGATCTCGGGCCCGCAAGTGAGCACAGTCGTCTTCTTCTGGTCTAGCCGCAGGTGGTAGAACAGCATCGGTACCACTCCGACATGCCCTTTCCAGGATTTGTCGGCCCGATCTACGGTCATGCTAACTTGGATACCGGCTTCCTCCCAGGCGTCGAATTCATCGGTATACAACATATCGCTGGGCGTACGCGCTCCGTAGAGCAAGAACACACGCCCGAAGTCGTCACGATGGCGAATGATGTCGTAGATGATGGGGCGCAGCGGGGCCAGGCCGATGCCACCGGTAGCGATGCAGATATCGTTTCCTTTGATGCGACGCCAGGGCCAGGCATTGCCATAAGGCCCGCGTACGCCCACGACATCGCCAACACGTAAACGACTAATGGCTCGGGTGACGTTGCCGGCATAGCGAATCGTCTGACCCAAACGTGACTGATCACCCGGATCGGAGCTGAGTGAGATCGGGACTTCGCCGATGCCCGGCACGTACATCATATTGAACTGCCCCGGCCGGAAGTGATACCCCTCGCGCATGGCCTCATCCTCCAGCACCAGCGATCAGGTAGCGATGGCGTAGGCTTCTTCTTTAATGTCGATGATCCTGGCCGGGTGCATGAGCATGGGGCCGGATCGAACTCCTGTTGCAATTGGCGCAGTGATTGTGTTTAACATCTCAACCCTCCGCTCGTATGGCGCTGATTTCTTCGGTGATATCGATCCCTACCGGACACCAGGTGATGCAGCGACCACATCCTACGCAACCTGTTGTACCAAACTGGTCTATCCAGGAGGCGAGTTTATGGGTCATCCACTGGCGATAACGAGATCGCGTCTGGGGCCGGATATTGCCACCGTGCACATGGGAAAAGTCCAAGGTAAAACATGAATCCCACACCCGTACCCGATCAAACTTCTGCCCGGTCAGATCGCTAACATCCTGCACATCGCTGCAGAAACAGGTGGGGCAAACTTGTGTGCAATTGGCGCAAGACAGGCAGCGTTTCGCCACTTCATCCCAATGATTATGTTCCAGGTTCTGGTAGAGCAAGTTTGGCAGATCGCTTGTGTCCATGGTTCGGCCCATCTGCTTTTCGGCATCAGCCATGGCCTGGCGCGCATTCTGTAATTCAAAGGCGCCGGTCGGTCGCCAGGGAACCTGTGCCATCACCTGGCGGCCCATCTCGGAGCCAATCTCCAAGACAAAGAGATCGTCCAGTTCGGTCAGAGCCAGGTCAAAGCCAGGGCCAACTCGCGGACCGGCATCCATGGAAGCACAAAAACAGGTGCCGCCCGGTTCCGTGCAGTTGACAGCCAGCACGAATGCTTTCTGGCGTCGAGTCTTGTAATCGGTATCCTGATAAGGCCCTCCTAAGAACACCTTGTCCTGGATTTCGATTGCCTTGAGTTCACAACTCCGCATACCGATAAAGGCGTACTGGGGCGCTTCTGTATCATTGCATTTTGCTTCGAAACTACCGTTTTGTCGTCGCACCGTTAGGAGCGTGTGTTTGGGTGGAAACAGGTATTTCTTCCAGGATTGCGGACCTACGACATAGCCGAAATAGGCATTATCCTGGCGACGTTCCAGTCTGTACGAACCAGCCTCTTGGACATCTGTCCAGCCAACGGGCAAGTCTTGCATCGACTCAATTTCGTCGTAGATAATCGCCGCATCCCCCAGAGTAGGACCCACAAGCGTGTAGCCAGATGCTTTGAGATCATCCAGAATAAGCTGGAGATCCTCTTTGTTCATGCTTATGTGAGCACCGATATTGGGTATAAGGTCTGGCATGGTTCCTCCTTAAGCATTAGCCTGCTGAGAAGGGGCAAAGATATCGAGCAACTGTAAGCGAGTGGCCTTGAGGCGATCAGAGATGACCTCCGAAATCCTCCACAATAGTAGATAGCCCATATCATGGTCTTGTTCTAAGGCTTCGCGTAGTTGCGCTGCGTTGATGGCGACCGCCTGTGTCGATGTCATGGCTCGACCACTGGCCGTCTTGTTGGTGGATGGAAACAGCGATGACCAGCCCAGTAGCTGGCCAGGGCCGACAGTCAAGATGGTGATCCGCCCTTGACTGGGTATATATATCTCAAGGGCAACCTGTCCTTCCACGATCAGATAAACGAACTCACCCACATCAGCTTCACGAAATATCGTTTGTCCTTCCGAAAAGACGATCTCGGAAGAGATAGCCGATAGTGTCTCGAGTTGTTCCATCGTGAGACCCTCGGTCAGTTTAAAGCTTTGAAGCGTTTTTAAAACAAGCTCAGGCGTCATTCATACCTCCTTCCTCCAGATCTTGGGTTGATGAGAAAATGAAATAGAACCGATATCGAGTTGGAATCGAAAACGCATATGTTCAGGCGCGCCTTCGAACAATTGAACCGGACGGAAACCTGTCTCATGTTGTCTTTGATGAAATATCAGGGTCTTAGCCGGTTCATAATACAGGCCGATTTGCCCATACAAAATGCATAGGTAAGATCGTCCTGTGATTATTGTAACGAGTTTAGCACAGATGTATATGACCTAGATCATGTTGGCGCAAAATTGCACAATATTTGCACGAATCATCTTGTGCTCCCCAACCAGATCCCACTACACATACATGCCGCCGCTTGGTTCTAGCAAAAAATCAGCGACATATCGAATTGAACCACGCCGAGGTGGCCGACCACCGGTCGGTGACTTATGGTCGACGACCATCCTCGTTAGTGTGTTACTGTGCCGATGGCAGGATAGATACACGACCGCTCACTGCAGCCAGGGCCTGAGGAAGCTGTCTGGATATATCGGAGGCCAGCAGTGCAGGTCCGCATTGCTCGGCGGCCAGCCTCCCGGCAAGTGCGTGCAGGTACACGGCCACACGAGCGGCGCCCCAGGCATGTATACCCTGGGCTAGCAAGGCTACAGTCACGCCGGCCAATACATCACCAGAACCGGCTGTCGCCAGCGATGCTTCGGCAAAGGGGCTGATCGCCAGGCGGCCATCTGCATGGGCGATGGCCGTAAACGCGCCTTTAAGTACAACGATCTGATTTGTCGATTGCGCAAACCGGCGGGCTACACCCCAGCGGTCGGCATTCACCTCACGGGTCGAGAGACCGCTCAGACGGGCCATCTCTCCAGGGTGGGGCGTGAGGATGCTGAGCGCTGGCACATGATCCGCAGCTTTTCCCATGTTTGCCAGGGCATTTAGACCATCGGCATCGATGACCAGAGGTGGTAACTCGGGCTGTTGGGTAGATTCGGCCACTGATTGATCCAAAAAACCTATGGGGCGGTTGCGCTTGATTTTGCCCATGAAAAGGGTCTCGATGAACTCCTGTGTACGCTTGTCAGTGCCGAGGCCAGGTCCCAACAACACCGCTTGATGCGAATCGAATAGAGGCCTGAGAATGGGTATTGCATCAGCCGTGATCGCTCCTAGATCAGCAGGGAGCAATGTGTACACAGGCTCGGACATCTGGCTGGCGACCTTCTGTGCCACTGCAGCGGATGTCGCCAGATGAACCAGTCCGGCGCCGGCGCGATAGGCGGCTGTGCTGGCAATGGCCGCAGCCCCGGGATAATTAGCGCTGCCGGCGATGATCAGGGCCTTGCCAAAGGTACCCTTGTGCGCATCGGAGGGTCTCTTTGGCAGTAATGCAGAGACCATTTCAGCGCTGAGGAGTTCGGGAGCATGTTCTGGCGCTAATGTGCGATCGATGTTGATGTCGGCGATGATGAGACGGCCGCAAAAGGTGGCGCCGGGTTGCAGAAAATGTCCGATCTTGGGCAAGGCAAAGGTCACGGTCAGATCGGCGGGAAGGGCCAATGGGTCGATTTCGCCGCTGTCGCAAAACAAACCACTGGGGCAATCGCACGCAACGACCACTGGCCGAGGTCGAGCTAGAGGGCGGGTGGGATCGAGGCGTAGCGGTTGAGATCGCATCTGTCTTTTCAGCGCATCATGTACAACAACTAATAGTTCGGCCAAGCTACCCCCCAACGCCCGTGTATTGCCCGTGCCCAACAAAGCATCGACAATGACATTGGCGTTAGCAATCAACTCATAGAGCTGAGAGTAATCAGCTTCAGCCCAGATCGTGCCCGATACGGCCCGCACGAGTCCATCCCCTTTCTTCTTGCGCTTCCAGATATAAGGAATGGCCTTGATCCCGGCCTGTTGAAGCTGAGCACAAGCGACGAGTCCATCCCCACCATTGTTACCTGGCCCGATCAGAAAGAGCACGGGCCCAGAGGAGGATATTAGCTCAAGAATGGTGTCGGCCAAGGCGCCGCCGGCAGCAGCCATCATCTGATCATAGCTGAATCCTGCGGCATCGGTCGCCTTTTCCATGGCAACCATTTCTGCAACGTTTACGATTTTCATAAGTCGGATGTGATCTCAGAATTGGATGGGGTAGTTGATTGGATCGACTGAACCTGGCTGACGGCGCGACGATATACTAGATACAAGATGAATAATCCTGCCCACACAAGTGCAAGCAGAAAAATCAAGCTATAACTCAAAGGGATGGCTGGGTCCTCAGATTGGCCAATCGGGTTGAAGGGATGGCGAATAACGCTGGTACTGCGATTGAGGTAGAGGATAAGGGCCGAAAGAATGAGCTGGGCGATGGCGGTGAACCACCTGTGATCTACCCACACGGTCAGAACGATAAACAATACGCCAACTGCCAATACGCGCAAAGTCATTTGTGTACGGGGTTCGCCAAAATCGATCCAGACACCCCAGGCCAGCCGAGCAGCGAACATCGACAGCACGAACCCCGCCAACCAGAAACCAAGCGCAGCCCATCCTGTGATCTCCATCCAGTCAAAGAGCTTACGCCAATCTATCAAAAAAGCGATGGACATGACGCCTGCAATCAAAAACAGGAGCAAAGATACCTGCGTAAGACTGGCATGGGCGAACACCCAACGTAGGGTTGTCCCCAGCGTCCGCTCAAGTGGCGCGGCGAGGATGGCCGCCGCCCACAGAAGGGCGAGTATGGCTAGAACTAAGTTCAGGTGAGAGAGGCTTCGTTTCATAAGCTCCAAATCTGTTCATGTAGGCTACATGTGATTGTACACGTGGTATAGCGAAAGGTGAAGCAGGCGGTTGTATTGAATAGCATGTCCACGGCAGCAGATATGAATTTTGTTGATTCTACTGGATTCTGTGGATCCGTCCAATCGGACGATTGAAATGGGCGGCTGCAAAGAAAAATCAGCTCAAACTGGTTGAAATGCCGCTTTATGAACGTGCTTCAGCACGTTTTCTTTAGCAGCCCATGAATTCATTCACTGGTTGCAGTGCCAACCACAGAAAAAACTAGAATCAGGAATTTTGTTGCAGTCGCACGCTACGTTATTATGTCACTATGTTGTTTGCGCTCATTCTCATCTATCTGATAATCCTGGGCTTTATTGCCTGGAAGCGCCGCGCCTGGCTGTTTGATGCCCTGGCGCCTGCAATGCTTGCGGCGTTTACTTTGGCCTTTTTCTGGCGTGTGGTTAGCGGCGACGCTTTTATGCCGGCCGATGGTGGTGATCTTGGCAGTTTTCTGTTCCCCACCTATCGTTTCATCCAGCGCAGCCTTGGGGAAGGGGTGTGGCCATTGTGGAACCCGCACATCTATAGCGGAGTACCTTTTGTGGCAGAGATTCAGTCGGGGATCCTCTATCTCCCCCATCTGATCCGCTTCTTAGTTGGAGGCGATCTGCAATACACCGACATGCAATGGCTGTCGATGTTGCATATCTGGTGGGCGGGTGTCACCACATTCCTGCTGGCGAGGGGACTCGATCTCAAACGAGCCCCGGCTCTGTTCGCTGCTGTCGCCTTGATGTTTAGCGATGTCCTGCTCATTCACTTCGGCAATCTCAATCTTATTGCGGTGGTGAGTTGGCTGCCGCTGGCACTGCTCGGGGTACATCAGACGCTGGAGACTGGAAATATCCGTTGGGCGTTGGCTGCAGGCCTGGTGCTGGGTCTCGCATCGCTGGTTGGCCATGTACAGATGACGTTGTACGGTCTCATGTGCGTGGGCCTGTGGGTGGGACTTTGGCTGGTGCTTACACGTGGCGAAAATGTGCGCCGCTGGCGCCGAGCAGCCATGGCCCTGATCGTGCCTGCCGCCATCACGCTTGGTCTCATGGCCCCCATCTTGATTCCCGGCTTGCAAATGAGCGCGTTTAGCGACCGCGCCGACTGGCACTATGTGCAATCAGTTGGATTCTCGCTCTCTCCCGCCCAACTCATTGGCCTGTTGGTGCCCGGTTTCTTTGGCCGTAGTCCACAGTTGCAATGGGGTTTATGGCCGCGTGTAGAAGTCGGCTACATCGGCATTATCACCTTGGTGCTGGCCATTAGTGGGATAGCGATGCGTCGGGATCGCAAGACCTGGTTGCTGCTGAGCTTGGCTGCATTCTCGCTTGCATTCAGTCTCGGCATCTACAGCATCGTCCATGGGCTCTTTACCTGGCTGTTACCCGGACTCGAGCAACTTCGGGCTCCTGCCCGCTTTATGTTTCTTTTCGACCTGGCAGTGGCACTCCTGGCAGGGCGTGGCCTGCAGGCCCTATCTGAACCCTGGTCGGAAGTCAATTGGTCTGCTTTCGAGCCGGCGTGGCGTCTGCTCAAAATCGTAGCAGTCGTTGCCATCGCTGTCGGGGCGCCTGTCATCTACGCCGTACTACTGCTCACGCAGTCCGGCGATCCCACACAGCATCTCAGGGCCAGTGTCAGCACTATCGCTGTGATGAACTTCATCCTCTACCTCAGTGCCGCTATGGTCTTGCTCTACGCTCGCCGTCGCCATTGGATTAGCGCCGGTCTGTTTACAAGTATGGCCATTGCCCTGCTTTTCATCGACCTGGCATCGCTGGGCGCTTACGAAGATCTGTCGGAGACCAATCCAGCACAGAATTATTACAGAGAAGAGGTTCTCGACTTTCTGAAGACCGACTCTGATCTCTATCGCATCGACACACGCACAGAAATCGACCACCGGTGGCAGCCTGATACGGCGCTGCTGCAAGGGCTGTACGACACCTCGGGGGTGGTCAATCCCCTAACACTGGCCTACTATGTCGATTATCTTGAGGCGACCGCGAGCCGTAGCTCTGATCTATACGCACTGGCCAATACCAAGTATCTACTTGGAGGCAAAGATGTCGTCCTGGACTGGGATGTGTGGGAATTGGCCTACGAGGGTGATCCCGACCTGAATGTGTATCTCAACCGCCGTTTCCAACCCCGAGCGCATCTTCTGGGCCCAACCACGCCCGTACCGAATCTGGCAAGCGCACAAGCCGCCATTAGAGCGTCTGGCTTCGAGCCCCTGATCGAAGTCATCATCGAGGGCGGCGGCGAGCAAACTGGGTCGGGCGGTACCGCTCAAATCGCCCATTTTGGTACAAACGACATGGTCGTCAACACCGAGTCGGCTGAGCCAGGCACACTGTTGGTTGCTCAGGTCTGGTATCCGGGCTGGCAGGCCAGTATCGACGGTGGTGGCTGGCGGCCCGTCTTGCGCGCCGATGCCACCTGGCAAGCGTTACAGGTACCCTCAGGACAACATAGCATCGAATTGCGATTCCGCTCCCCCGCCTACGTACTGGGCGTTATCATCGCCATACTGACACTTATTGCCGTGGCTGCGGTATGGATTCTCACATTCGTGCGAAATCGACGAGGATCAGATCGCATTTCGTAGGGTAGAAATGAGTTATCTACTAATTTTAGGTTGTAGTGCAGGAGCCACTACCCTAAGAAAAAAGCCCCTCTACAAATCGAGGGGCTTTTTAGTGTTTTTACTTTATCGATTACTTCAGCGTAGCGATGTAATCGATAATCGCTTGGATCTCATCGGGGCTGAGTGTGGTGCCATAATTGTTGGGCATCTGGTTCAGGAATCCTTCGACGATATGTAACTCAGGTGCGACGATCGATGTGGTCAGATATTCAATATCTGCGATGGCTTGGCCGCCGTCTGTAAACTTGCGAGTGTTGCCAAACAGACCCTTCCAGGTTGGCCCAACACTCGCACTCCCATCAGTCGAATGGCAGCTTGAACATGCCCGTGAACTGGCGAGCTGCTTTCCTTGTTCTACGTTGCCGGGAAGCACTGCCCCTTCCACCGCATCCACAGCTTGCAACGGTGGGCCGGCAGCTTCGGGGTCTTCGAGGTAATCGATAATGGACTGAATATCGATTTCACTTAATGCGAACTCAAAGGCTTCGGGCATAACCGATTCGTCGTGGCCGAAAGTGGCGGGATTCGTGATTGAACTGTACACGTAATCCCGGCCCCTCGCTTGTACGACTCCTGTCAGGTTGGTACCAATCGTACTACCAACGCCTTCGAAAATATGGCATTCGACACAGGCTGCAGGCCCCAGGAAAAGGTAACGGCCCAATGTCGCGCTTTGTACATCACGTGGTGGCTCATTGGGGATCTCGATGGCAACGGACACAGGTTCGGACGCGACACCACCGACAGACACTCGATCTGTTGCCCCCCCCCATTTCTTGCCGGGGTCCAAGCCCCAGTTCATGATATAGGCCGCCAGATCCAAGACCTGAGCTTGATTATAGGGGCCGCCCGCCACCTGCCCCCAGGCCGGCATGACCGTACCTACACGCCCTCCCCCGATAGCTGTCGTGAGAAAGCTTTCCAAATCGCCTGTCCATCCTTTGGCAATCAAACGAGAAGGTATAACTTCGCCGGGCGCTGGCACAAGTAATTCTGCATCGTTCAGTGAGGGTCCGACCAACCCCTCTCCATTGGCGCCGTGGCAAGTCGCACAGGCTTCGGTATAGAGGGCGGCACCCCCTTCGATGGAGCGACCTTCGAAATTGGCAGCATAAACATCTAATCGATTATTTTCATTGGCGGCATAGATGAGGAGGACAACAAACATGCCCACCAGCGCTGCCGTTGCTATAACCAAACGTGAAATTCCTTGCATAAGAGATTCTCCTGATCACCCTAACGGCTAAAACGGTTCCCAATATAATGAGTCTTCGTGCCAGAAGAAGCCTCTTACGAATTGCTGAGGCGCCTCATCTGAATCAACATAATCGATCTGGAAAATAACCGATTTGAGCTGGGGCTGCGCCGCTTCGACTGTGATACACCCTACGCCATTGCTGAGGCCAGGATCGCTTTTGATACGATCTTTGAATTCCAAAATAACATGCTCAAACTCAGACAGGGGTGTGCTCCCCACAAAGGTATCCGTACAGTATCTGCCGATCTCAACCTCTGACCAGTTGAGCTCTCGTATGGGCCCTACACCTTCTTCAGGCATAATTTCCTGAACAACCTCTTCTGCCGGAGGCGACTCTACCGCGTATAGTGGTAATCCCATGAAAGAGAGAATGAAGATGGCGGAAGCAAAGAGGAATCCAGCTATCAGCGCCGCTCGCCGATCTTTACCACGACGGCTCGGGTTGTAGTCTATGTATGGGACAACGGTGACGACGACTACCAACACGGCGGGAATCACCAGACCCCAGAATACTTTGTCACCGACCTTTAGCAGCCCTTGCAACCAGTAGAAGTACCAGGGTGCTGTTGTATGGAGTGGTGTTTTAAGGGGGTTGGCCAGGTGCTCAAGGGCTGCATTGTAGAAAAATGCCACGGCGACGATCATGAGGAATGTAACAACCGAAAGCAGGGCGATTTCATCGATCGCAACATCCATCAGGTAATAGCGACGCCTGGCAGCAGGAACACGATTTGCCGTGTCTTGTCCAACTTCCTCTTCATTTGCCGGTAAAGAAATTCCGAAATGAACGACCTTGTAGTAGTGCATGAAGAAGAAGAAAATGACTACAAGGGGCAGGGCAAAGACGTGCAACAGGTAGAAGCGAAGTAAACCATTGGCCCCAATGTCTGGTGAACCGCGCAGCAGCATGTTGACAGAGGTCCCCACCCAATCGGTCTGGCCGATCAAGGCTTCACCAATAAAACCGGTGCCTGCAGGTGTGGGTGACGCTTCGGCCATACTGGTGCCAATAGTGACCGCCCAAAATGCAAGTTGATCCCAGGGTAGCAAATAGCCGGAAAAACTGAGAAACAGCGTTGCTGCAAGAAGAATAACACCTGTAACCCAGGTAAACTGGCGGGGTTTCTTGTAGGAACCTGTCAAATACGTCCTGAACATATGCAGAACGACAATTATGACCATCGCCTCTGCTGCCAGACGGTGGACATCTCTGAGAAACTGTCCGAAGGGGACACTGGCCAGCAGATTGATCATATCAAAATAGGCCCGCTCCGGTGTCGGCGCGTACCAGATCATGAGGAGTAAGCCGGTTACTATCTCGATAAAGAAGAGATAGGCGCTGAGCAGTCCAAGCCTGAATGTATGCCCAAACTTGGTGACCGCTTCGTGATAATAAGTTGGCTTGATGTGGAGCCAAAATGATTCCGAATGAGGTTTAAGACGGGGATTAGGACGTGTGGCAGGATCGCCACGCAACATCTTTCGGAATTCCCGCCAGGGAATACCGGATGTAATACGCGTAAACGTCTCATCTGCCTTTGCGCCGATGGCACCACGTACACCCCGTCCTTTCGCATCCTGGGTAACACTCATAGGTTAGGCCTCCAGACGTAGCGTTGGATCAGAGTTACGGCCGATTAGCTTACGGCCGGTATCAACTTTATAAACCAACCCTTCTGCAGCAGTCACATAGCGATCATCTCCAGTGGATTGGCCGACGACATTGCCAGCCTGGTCTTCGACACTGACGAGAAATTGATCGAGATCTCGTGTAGCCGGGCCCAGGATATTCCGCCCATCTTGTCGGAACTTCGAACCATGACAAGGGCATTCAAAACGGTCGGTCTGGTCTTTCCATTCGTATAAACAGCCTAGATGTGTACATACTTTATACAAAGCCGCCATTCCCTCTTCAGAATTTGACCACCAGAACTTACCGGACAGTATGTCTTCCGGTTTCTCCCCTTCAGGAGGTACGCTAGTCAGGGTAAAAACACCACCGAACTCACCCTCTTTAAAGCGTGGATAAGAAAACCAAAGGGTTGCCGCCGTTCCCTGAAGTGCAATAAGAGCAAGACCCGCTCCCCAGGCATACGTCAAAAACTCTCGCCTGTTGATAGGCAGAGGATCCGCCTTGACCGGTTTTGATTGCGGCATTTTTTCGATGCTGGATCGTGGCGAGACACCAACAGCGCGATTCAAGAGTTCTTCTTCACGTTCTTTGCGAGACTGCGAAGGTTTCTGTGTGGACTTGACTTGCTGGAAACGCTGGGCAGCATCGCCGGCATCACCCTCCCCACTCTCTGGCGCAGGTGCAGCAGCAGACGAAGCCCGACCTGCAGCGCGCTGTTTAGCGGCAGTGATCCGTTCTTCTTTGGTGAGTTTGTCGTCGGTTTCAGCCATAAATAATATACCCTGTGGGTTGAAGTTACGGTATCGTCATCGATGAAGAGCCCTGCAACGTGGAATTGTGGACGTCGGATGGGATCACGATTATAGCATGCGGCTGAACGTACTTCCAAAATAAAGTGACAAATCGAACAATGATCTATTCTAATTGTTTTGTGGTAACAGCCTTCGTGTAAGAACGTGGCATTTGAAAGACAAAGGAACAGTTTTCCGGTCCCGAACAGCTACTACTACATGTGTCTGTGCAGCATGTGGATGATGCCCCATCAACTGCAGAGGCGCTATCCTTTAATCTGCCTTTGCGGACCCAGAACTGAATCATGCCTTTGAGAGCGCTTTGATCGACGCCCAGGTTACGACTGAGTTCGTCAAGATGTATAGGGCCGTTGGCCGATTCGATTTCGTGTAAGACTCGAGTAAGCATAATGGGATTAAATCGCAAGATCTCGCGAGCATTCAGTAGTAGAAAGGCAATCCTCGTAATTCGATGGAACAGCAGATCTTAGGTGGGAGGTATTCCTATCCGATCAAGAATTTTCCCACCTGAAAGCATAGGGCCGCCGCCAGCCAAGCAATCACCAGCATGCCTATCACGCTGACCCACATCCATTTGGCGCCGAACTCTTGGCGTTGGGCGGCTATGACAACCATACAAGGTGTATATAACAATACAAAGACCATGAATGCTAGTCCGGCCAAAGCGCCGTAGCCGCCGCTGCTGTTTTCGAAGCCATTACGAATTGCTACCATCAGTTCTGAGGGTGTGTCATCAGCCTCTTCGCCGAACAAGTTGATGCCAAAGATTAGAGGAATCGACTTCAGAGTATCGATTGTGGCGTCAATAAAGCTGGTAACAATGGATAGTGCATCTTCGACAAAGGTGGCCGGTTCTGACTCCTCTTCAGGCCAGTCTACGCTATAGACCATGGCCATGGTGCTGATGACAACCTCTTTGGCTACAAAACCGGTTAGTAAAGAGGCAGTTGCTTCCCATGTACCAAATCCTAGTGGCTCAAGCGCAGGCGAAACCGCGTCTGAAATCGTGGCAAAGAGACTGTTCTCGACATCTGTATCGGCAAAGGCACCCCCGCCCCCAACCGGAATCGCCATAAGCGCCCAGACGACAATACTGGTAAGCAAGATGATGGTCGTCGCCCCCTTTAAAAAGTCTTTGGTTCGCTGCCAGGTGCTGTACCAGATATTGCCCGCGGTGGGCATGCGATAGGGTGGTAGTTCCATGAGCATGCCCGTTTCTTCATCGGTTTTGAATAGCGTGTGTTTGAGCACAATGCCTACGGCGATGGCGAAGCCAATGCCAAGCAGGTACATGGCGAAAACCGCGATACTGCTATAAGTTGGAAAAAACACCGCGGCGATCAGCACGTAAACGGGAAGGCGGGCGCCGCAACTCATAAAGGGCGCCAATAGACCCGTCAGAATGCGATCTCGTTGGTTATCCAATGTGCGGGTTGCGTAGATGGCAGGCACATTGCATCCAAATCCGACAAGCAGAGGCACAAAGGCCTTTCCATGCAGGCCCACAAAACGCATTTGCCTATCCATTACAAATGCTGCGCGAGCCATATAGCCGGAGTCTTCTAAAAGGGATAATGCCAGATAGAGTGATAAGAGCACTGGCACAAAAACCAGGACCCCGCCCACACCGGCGATGACACCATCCACCACGAGGCTGGCGATCCAACTGCTTTCCAGCCCCACCAGAGCCAGTAGGCCAGACGCCCAGTTCGAGACCGGGCCACTCAAAACACCATCGATCCATTCCAGGTAGGGAGCTGATACATCGGCCGTGAACTTGAATACGACCCACATAGCCGCCAGGAAAACAGGAATCCCCAACCACTTGTGGGTGACGATCCAATCTACTTTGTCCGAAAGCGTGGTTTCATTGGCGCCACGTTGGTGAACTGCCTCGCCCACCAGGCCATTGATCCAGGTATAACGTCTATCAGCAATAAGCGTCTCTACATCTTCGCCATACTTTGCACGCAAAGTTTCTACTTGCTCGGTGGCTGCGGCCAACAATTCATCTCCACCTGTGATGCCGGCGACTCTGCTGGCGACAACATTATCTTCCTCCAACAACTTGATCGCCAACCACTTGCTTGGATACTTCTGGCTTAACTTCGGTTCAGCCTCGATGCGCGCTCTTAGATCATCGATGGCCTGTTTTATATCTTTGCCATAATCTATCTCGAAGGGTATGTCAGCTCGTGTTGCCATCCTTGTCGTCATGAACGACGATGCCCATTGTTGTCTTTGGCGGTCAAGGAATCAAATATGGTTTTTTTTAGATCCTCCAATCCTCCCCCCCGCCTTGCTATGGTTTTTACGACCGGCACGCCCAAGGATTTGGACAGTCGAGTCATATCGATCTCTATACCGCGCCCCTCTGCGACGTCGCTCATATTAAGGGCGATGACGACATTGGCCTCAGTTTCCAAAACCTGCACAGCTAGGTAGAGGTTTCTTTCCAGGTTAGCTGCATCAACCACCACGACCACCACATCAGGACGATCCTCTATGATGAAATCACGCGCAATAATCTCATCCATAGAGAAAGAGGTAAGGCTATACGTACCCGGAAGATCGACGACTTGGTACTCAGCGCCATGATATGTCCACTGCCCCTCTTTTTTCTCGACCGTTTTACCTGGCCAATTCCCCACATGCTGGTCCGAACCGGTCAATGCATTGAAAACCGTACTTTTCCCCGTATTTGGATTACCAACTAAGGCGACGGTGTACGCAGACATCCCTTGTCCCTCACTCAACGTTTACCATAACCTTGTGAGCAAGGCAACGACCTAAGGCCAAGCGCGAACCGCGCACGGCGATTATGATTGGCCCACCGTTGTCTTGCACGATTTTGACGTCGACGCCGGGTGTCAGGCCCATCTCTGTGAGTCGGTGCGTGGCTCGCCGCCCTGCGGCCACCCTGGCCACAGTCAAGATCTCGTGTTGAGCAGCAGTGCTCAATGGGCGCACACCGTTCAAGATGATCTCCGCGTCCTCGCTGGTTTGTTTGCGAGTTTTCTTAGTACGTCCGAACATATTCGATCTCACTGTAATTCATTTATGAATTCATCGATGGGAGTATAATTCGAATAGGCGGGGTCTTGTACTTCGCTGACATCTATCGCTTCGGCAATCTCGGGTGAAAGGGATAGATGCTTGCCATTGACCTCAATCATCATCGCACCATTGGTGGCGACAGCTAGCACCTTGAGTTCGGCGCCTAATGAGACATCCTGTGAACGCAGAAATTCGCGCATCATCTCATCAGCCACGATGTTGGCAATCTGGCCCCTTTTGCCGGTGGCCAGCGCCGAGAGTGTGCGCATCTGTCGTTTGCCGCTGCTCCCCAAGCGTGGCGGGATGGGCTGGCGCTGCGGACTGAAAGTCGGATTGCCCAAAAATTCCGCCAGTTTTTCTGAAAGGGCATCAGGTGTGACGTGTTCAAATCGGCAAGCAACTGCTTCGGCTCTGTCAGGAACTACGCCAAGCTTATCTACGAAAAATACCTCCCACAGACGCCGTTTTCGCAAAACACGCAAGGCTATGACCTCACCTTGTAGGGTCAAATTGACACCTTTATAGGGTTGATACTCTACCAAACCCTTTTCTTCCAGTTTTCGACACATCTGGTTTGCCGACACCGGTGATATGTCCAGTTCCTCGGCCAACGTAGAGATGGGCACCGGATCATCCCGCTCCGAAAGCAGTGCAATTCGAAGCAAGTACATCTCAGTGGCCTCGGTCATCGATGAATCGTTGGTAGGGGTAGTCATAATCTCAGGAAGTGTTTTTAAAGGCTTACCTAAATAATTCTTAAGTATACCCCAATGATATCATGTAAAAGGCCCAGAGTATATGACATAGATCATGTTCATTTGCGATTTTATTGTGGGAGTTCCCCAAACCTACCCCCTCAAGTAGCACATCACTGCCTTAAACTCATTAGGCATACCTAAATCCCCCCATCCGACTTTCTTCAGCTTATCATAAAACTTTCTATGCTCGAACCCTGCGACCTTTATACCGTGATATGAAGACAGCGCCCATAAGTGGGCGCTGTCTTATTCAACTTGTCGACGCTTAATAACTCACGAAGCGTTTATTGGCCTTCTTGTTCGGCCTGCGAAAGCTCAACTAAAAATGGAGCCATATGATGGCATTCAGTACACGCTTCCAATGGGAAATTCTCTTCTTCATGGAAGGGCGTGTAAGGCTTGAGACCATCAGGCCCATGGCAAGTGAGACATTGGCCGATACGCATCTCAGTGAGGGGGTGCGGAATGCGGGGTACAAAACTACTTTCACCCTCCGCTTGCCCCTCGCCAGCTTCCTCCGCGCGCAAGAATTCTTCGCTGGGAGGTGGCAGAATATCCCGCAAGCCAGGGGCATCGAGACCGGCATATTTCCACTCCGTGGCATGGCAAGCACTATTTGCGCAGAAAGAACTGTTGTCGGTGCCACCACGGTTGTAGGTGCTGTGGCAGCCGGCGCAGGTTTCATCAAACTCCTGGCGATGACGCGCCAGCCAGTTGCTGTCTTGATGGGATTCGGGCTCGTTTCCAGATTCGAGGGCGATGATGGGCGACGGCAGCCCCGGACCTGCCAGACGTGGGATGGTATGACAGATGTTACACTCCAGGCGAATGGTCTCACCTTCGGGGCTGACATGTTTGCCATCGTGACAGCGAAAACAGCCGGGGAATTTGGAGTGGCCGGTGTTATCAGGATGGGTGATCCAGCCGATCTCCATTTCGGGGAAATAAGTATCGGTTACCAAGCGTTTGATCTCATCAAGAGATTCTTGAATCAAGGGTTGGTTTTCGGCGTAGAACTCGGGGAATATGCTCTGGTACCATTCATCCAATTCCTGAGCACTGGCATAGGCTTCCTCTTGGCTCTCGTAGGGCTCGGTTAATATGCTGGCAGCCCAAGCGCGAATAAAGGGGATACTCTGATCTAACCGACCCGACGCCATCGCGTCATCTACCAGTTTTTCAGGATGTTCGAAAAGGTGAGATACGCGGTTGTGGCAATCGATACAATCCATGCGCGACAGCTCTTCCTGATTCTGTTCGACAAAATCTTCAGGCAGGTCTGATTCTAAGTCAAAGTACTCTGTGACATTGCCATCATTGTCGACCTGGCGAACATAAGGGATATTCTGCTTCAGCTTGTCGGTGGCAATGTACGACACATCATTTTCGATATGCCAGTGGATGCCCTTGCCCAGACCCTCACGATGAGAGCCGCCCCCTGTTTTGAGCGTCAAAAAGGTCCGCGTTTCAGTATTCTGCTCATCGTTGGCGTAATGCTTGATCTCTTTGACCGTGTCGTTTGAGAATTTGTCCGGATTATGGCACTTCTCGCAGGTATCGCGGGCGGGACGCAAGTTCTTGACGTAGATGGGCAGTTCGTAGTCTTGTG